>JALNZD010000030.1 GCA_023229505.1 Bacteroidales bacterium
CAAGGATTACGGTTTTGAGAAAATGATGCTGCAACTCGAGAAAATCAAGGCGGTGGTCACGGATAACGGTCAGGTGTTCTATTCTGAAATAACTAAAAAACAAAGAGAACTACTCGAATTATTCAATGCTGTGCCTAAAGAATGAAAAATTACGGTTATAAATGGGTTAATTTTATAAAATAAAAAAAAACAAATGAATCAACACACACAAAATTTACGAAGGCAGGGTATGAGCTTATGGCTCGACAACATTACCCGGAAAATGCTTGATAATGGCGTACTTCAGCATTATATAACTGAACTTTCCGTAACCGGCCTTACATCAAATCCATCGATTTTCGAGGCTGCCATTGCTAAGACCAGCGATTATGACGAAGCCATCCGTAAAAAAAGCAACAAGGGGCTTTCCGATGAAGATGTGTTTTTCAACCTCGCCGTCGAAGATATCCAGCGGGCTGCAGACCTTTTTCTGCCGGTTTACCAGGTAACCAACGGACTCGACGGATTTGTTTCCATAGAAGTTTCACCGCTTCTGGCCTATGATACGGAAAATACCATCAAAGCGGCCAAAACTATTCACCAGAAGGTAAACCGGCCTAATGCCTTTATCAAGATACCCGGAACCCCGCAGGGGCTTCCCGCTATCGAAAAAGCCATCGCCGAAGGCATCCCGGTAAACGTTACACTTTTGTTTTCAGCCGAACAATACCAGGCCGCTGCCATGGCTTACCTGAAAGGTATAGAAACCAGGATCGACAAAGGCCTGAACCCGGATATCAGGTCGGTGGCTTCAGTCTTCGTCAGCCGCTGGGATAAAGCAGTTGCTGATAAGGCGCCTGCCAGGCTTCAAAATCAACTAGGCATCGCCGTGATGCAGAAAACTTATTATTCATACCTTCGGTTTTTAAGGTCTGAAAGGGTACAAAGAGCCATGAACTTCGGCGTATTTCCGCAACGCTTGCTTTGGGCCAGCACCGGCACAAAAGACCCCAATGCTTCGGATATTTTATATGTAAAAAACCTGGTTGCTCCTTACACCGTTAATACCATTCCGGAAAATACCCTGCTGGCTTTCGCAGATCATGGCGAAACAGGCCAGGCGCTTCCCGATAATACAGCCTCGGCTGACAAAATCATCGGGCAATTCCGTGAATTGTCGGTCAATTATCTTCAACTGGCAGAACAATTACAAAAAGAAGGCGCTGAAGCATTCAACAAATCGTGGAATAACCTGATCGCCAGCATCACATCAAAGAGAAATCCATGAGCGAAAACGCCGAGAAACTAAGGTTATCAGAATCGGACAATCATCAGAAAAACTGGAAGAAATGGGGACCTTACCTGGCTGAACGCCAGTGGGGAACCGTCAGGGAAGATTATAGCGCTTCGGGCAATGCCTGGGAGTTTCTCACCCATGATAATGCCCGCAGCAAAGCCTATCGATGGGGTGAAGACGGAATAGCAGGTATCTGCGACGACCGCCAGGTACTTTGTTTTGCTGTGGTTTTCTGGAACGGAAAAGACCCGATCCTGAAAGAACGGTTCTTTGGATTGGCAGGCACTGAAGGCAACCATGGGGAAGATGTCAAGGAATATTACTTTTATCTTGACAATACCCCTACTCATTCTTACATGAAGATGTTGTATAAATATCCTCAGCAGGAATTTCCCTATAACCATCTGGTCACTGAAAATAAGAAAAGGGATAAGTCACAGCCGGAGTTTGAGCTTAGTGACACAGGGGTTTTCAATGAAAACAGGTATTTCGATATTTTTATCGAGTACGCCAAATGTGATGAGAAGGACATTATGATTAAAATCACAGCTTTTAATTGTGGTCCGGAACACGCTGAACTAAACATTATTCCACAAATTTGGTTCAGAAACACCTGGTCATGGGGGTACGATCCCTATAAGCCGCAAATCACGCTAGCGAGGAAAAATACTTTATCTGCAACACATAAAAATTTGGGAAAGTATTATTTTTATGCAAAAGGGGAACCGGCGACCATGTTTTGTGAGAATGAAACAAACGTCGGAAAGCTATACCAACTAAAGAAAATAAATGGATATTTCAAGGATGGTTTCCATGAGTATGTTGTAAACGGGCAACAGCAAGCTATCAACCCGGAAAACCAGGGGACTAAAGCCGGTTTCAATTACTTTCTTAATATTCCCGCCGGGAAATCCAATACTGTTCAGTTGAGGTTAACTGCTACCCCAAATGAACGCCCTTTTTCCGGTTTCGAGGATATTTTCAGAAGACGACAGGCCGAAGCGGATGATTTTTATACTGACCCGCAATCCGAAGTGCCGGGTGATGACGCAAAAATCATCCAGCGCCAGGCACTAGCCGGCATGTTGTGGAGCAAGCAATTTTATTATTTTGATATTCCGCAATGGTTATCGGGAGATCCGGCACAATCCACGCCCCCGGCTGAACGAAAGATTGGCCGCAACAGTGGCTGGGAACATCTCACCAATGCTGAAATCATTTCCATGCCCGACAAGTGGGAATATCCGTGGTATGCCGCCTGGGACCTGGCCTTTCATTGCATAACACTTGCCATGGTTGATCCTCATCTTGCTAAAGGCCAGTTGAAATTGCTCACCCGTGAATGGTATATGCATCCGAACGGCCAGCTTCCGGCTTATGAATGGAATTTTTCCGATGTTAATCCGCCAGTGCATGCCTGGGCAACATGGAGGGTCTATAAAATAGACATGAAGCACAATAATGGAAAAGGGGACCGTGCTTTCCTGGAGGCTGTATTTCATAAACTATTACTCAATTTCACCTGGTGGGTCAATCGCAAAGACTTACACAACCGCAATATTTTCCAGGGCGGTTTCCTGGGCCTGGATAACATCGGCGTTTTCGACCGTAGCGCCGAGATACCCGGTGGCGGTCGTATCGAACAGGCTGACGGTACAGCATGGATGGCCATGTATACCCTGAATATGATGCGGATTTCACTCGAACTGGCTAAAAAAAACCATGTTTATGAAGACCTTGCTTCCAAATTCCTGGAGCATTTCCTGTATATAGCAGGGGCCATGTCGAATATTGACGGAAGAGGTATCGACCTTTGGGATGAAGATGACCAGTTTTTTTACGATGTCCTGCATACCGATGATGAAGTCAAAAAACTGAAAGTTAGATCTATGGTGGGCCTGATTCCACTTTTTGCCGTAGAGGTCATCGAACCGGATATTATTAAAAGTTGCCCAGAATTTGCGAAAAGGACCGATTGGTTTTTAAACTACCGTCCTGACCTGGCAAACCTTGTTTCACGCTGGGCTATTGAAGGCAAAGGTGAACGAAGATTGTTTTCTCTTTTAAGGGGGAGCCGGTTGAAAAAGATTTTAAAACGAATGCTTGACGAAACGGAATTCCTCTCAGATTACGGCGTGAGATCATTATCAAAATTTCATGAAAATCATCCCTATGTTTTCAACATGCAGCATGCTGATTTTACCGTTGATTATCAACCGGCCGAATCAACCATGAGTTTATTTGGCGGTAATTCCAACTGGCGCGGACCGGTATGGTTCCCGGTAAATTTTCTCATCATTGAATCATTACAACGATTTCATCATTATTATGGGGACGACTTTAAGGTAGAATGTCCGGCCAATTCCGGCCGGTATCTGACATTGAATGAAATAGCTTTAGAATTGTCCGACAGACTGGCTCGTATTTTTCTATTGAACAGCGACGGAGAACGGCCTGTAAATGATGGCAAAGAGAAATTCTGGCTGGATGAGAATTTCAAAGATTACATTTTATTTTACGAGTATTTTCATGGCGATAGCGGCAAAGGCATTGGCGCTTCGCACCAAACCGGGTGGACAGGATTAATAGCAAAACTATTGCAGGTTAAATCGGTTTAAACTAAAATTTAAATTTATATTGATATATAAAGAGGACATCCTCAACCATTGAATTTATTTTCCTTATTTTTGATCGGTTCCCGATCTCACAGCACATGTTCAAACCCGGAAAACTGATCCTTGGCTTTCTAATTTCTCTGACCATTGCAGTTATTGTCCACCTGCTGGATAAATCTATCCAGTTAAATCTGCCGGGCAGCCTGCTCCTGATATTGCGCTGGATCCCTATTATCTTTTATTTCCTTTATGCTTTCAAAAAGAATAAGCTGACTACATGGATCTTTGTCAGCATGCTGGCCGGGGTTGAATTTGGGTATGATGTACCGTTGATTGGCAAAGAACTTAACATTGTCAGCCAGATTTTCATCCGGCTGGTAAAGACGATCATTGCGCCGCTTATATTTGGAACATTGGTAGTTGGCATTGCAGGGCATGCAAACCTGAAGCAGGTCGGAAGGATGGGGTGGAAATCGCTGGTATATTTTGAGGTGGTATCCACCATAGCCCTTTTCATAGGGTTAGGTGCCATCAATATCAGTAAAGCAGGATGGGGCGTGCAGGTGCCGCCGGAAATGTTGCAAGGTGATCTGCCGCAAGTGCAGACACAAAATGCACATGACATCATCCTGCACATTTTCCCCGAGAATATTGCAAAATCGATCGCTGAAGGACAAGTTCTCCAGATCGTAGTATTCAGTATCCTTTTCGGTATTGCAGTTGCCATGGTAAGTGAGAAATATCGCAATCCGATAGTTAAGTTTTCGGAGTCATTATCAGTCGTAATGTTCAAATTCACAAACATTATCATGATGTTTGCCCCATTTGCTGTATTTGCTGCTATTGCCTATAGTGTTGGTCATATGGGGCTGAATGTACTCGTAAACCTGTTCGAACTGCTTGCTACACTTTATGTCGCTCTTATTGTCTTCCTTTTGGTTGTTTTTTTACCTATTATTCTTATTTTGAAGATCCCGTTGCGGAAATTTCTGAAAGCAGTAGCCGAGCCTGCAACCATTGCATTTGCTACAACCAGCAGTGAGTCGGCTCTCCCCAGGGCCATGGAGAACATGGAAGAATTCGGTATTCCGCGCAAGATTGTTGCATTTGTCATCCCAACGGGATATAGTTTCAATCTCGACGGGACAACACTCTATCTTGCCATGGCATCGATCTTCGTTGCAAACATGGCCGGCATTCACCTTTCATTCGATACCCAGATCGTCATGATGCTCACCCTGATGCTTACAAGCAAAGGGGTTGCAGCCGTTCCACGAGCTTCACTGGTTATCCTGCTCGGAACGGCGGCAAGTTTCGGTTTGCCGACCTGGCCCATATTTATCATACTTGGGATTGATGAACTGATGGACATGGCAAGGACGGCAGTGAACGTCATCGGCAACTGCCTTGCAACGGTTGTTATAGCGAAATGGGAAGGGGAATGGATACCTGAACCAAGGATCAAATCAGGTTAAAGCTAAGATTACGGGAGAGGCTTGCGAAAACCATCTTTTTTATTGTAAAATTTGTTGTCATTCAATTTTCTTTTTGTATAAATTGCAAATTTTTAAAAGGAAATTAAGGTTTCAAGGATTTAATAAGAACAATATTGCCCGGCACCAGGTATAATCTCTTTCTGTGCAAACTTTGGACTCACTTACGCAAAAAGCAATTTTCATTCGGAAACGCATGGTTGTAATTTTGATTTGATAATAACATTTAAATCTAAAGCCATGAAAAAGATTATTTTAAGCCTTATCATCGTTTTTTTCGCTGCGATATCCCAAAGAGGAATCGGGCAGGAAGTAAAAGACTCAACTGTCATTTACAGGTTAACCACTGTAGATGGCAATGAATTCTTTGGAAAGATCCTCAGCGAGGATTCTGTAATCATCAGTTTATCAACCAGTAACCTGGGAGAAATTAGTTTTAAAAAGCTGGATATCAAATCGCTTGAAGCTATCAGCGCAACACAGGTCAAAAATGGCAAGATCTGGTATCCGAACCTGCAGTCTACCAGGTATTTCTTTGCGCCTAACGCTTATGGATTAAAAAGAGGTGAAGTTTACTATCAGAATGTCTGGGTCCTGTTCAACCAGGTTAGCGTAGGCGTGGGCAACAATTTTTCCATAGGTGTCGGCCTGGTTCCCCTTTTTCTGATTGCAGGAGCTCCGACTCCGGTTTGGCTGATTCCAAAAGTTTCCATCCCGGTGGTAAAAGATAAATTCGCCATCGGGGCTGGCGGAATGTTCGGCACAGTTCTGGGGACAGAGAAGTCGGGGTTTGGCATAGTTTATGGGATTACCACTTTTGGGTCGCGTGATGCCAATGTGAGCCTGGGAGTTGGCTATGGCTATTTGTCAGGCGACTGGGCTAAGAAGCCTATGATCAACATCAGCAGTTTTATCAGGGTCAGTCCGCGTACTTATATTATTACTGAAAATTACGTCATTTCCGGAGAATCTACTACGGTGCTGATTTCCCTGGGTGCCAGGACCCTCGTTAAAAGGATCGGAATTGATTATGGTCTCTTCATGCCTTTTTTCCCTGATCAGGATACTTATTACGCAATTCCCTGGTTTGGTATAACAGTGCCCATGCATAAAGCCAAAGTGGATAACCGATAAAAACTCAATACTGATCATTTTTAACCATTTCTCAACAAACTGTCCATGATTGAAAGGAAAGTTTTAGTTTAGTCCATTCTTGAAAATTTGAACTTTCCTTACCAAACAAAAGAAAGACAATCATGGGCGGTTTTTTCGGTACTATATCAATATCAGATTGTGTAAATGATTTGTTCTACGGAACGGATTATAATTCTCACCTTGGCACAAAAAAAGGTGGGATAGCGGTTAAAAATTCCAAAGAATTTAAAAGAAGCATCCATAACCTGGAGAACTCCTATTTCAGGACAAAATTCGAGCCTGATCTGCCTCAATTTCATGGTAACAGCGGTATCGGCATTATCAGTGATACGGAATCACAACCTATATTGATCAAATCACATCTTGGGGAATTTGCCATTGTCACTGTCAGTAAGATCAACAATATCGAGGATTTGACCGACAGGGCCCTGAAACAATACCGGCACTTTTCTGAAACCAGCGATGGCGGAACCAATCCCTCGGAACTGATAGCCATGTTAATAGATGAAGAGGATTCGTATGAAAAAGGAATAGAAAATGTTTTCGAAAAGGTAAAAGGATCCTGTTCTTTGTTGCTGCTCACTAAAAACGGATTATTTGCAGCAAGGGACAAACTTGGGAGGACACCTGTTGTCATAGGTAAAAAAACAGGAGCATTTGCAGTAAGTTCAGAATCAAGTTCATTTTCAAACCTTGGCTTCGAAACAGAAAAGTTCCTGGGCCCGGGTGAAATCGTGTTCATCACTGCTGATGGCTATGAACAACGCAGGATGCCCAATGATAAGATGCAGGTGTGCGCTTTCCTCTGGGTGTATTACGGTTATCCAAGCTCTGACTACGAAGATATCAATGTCGAAGAATGCCGGTACCGGTGCGGAGCAGCACTGGCAAAAAATGATGATATTCTTGTCGATTTTGTCTCAGGTATCCCTGATTCCGGTATTGCCCATGCTATTGGATATTCAATAGAAAAACAAATTCCTTTTAAACGGGCATATGTAAAATATACGCCGACATGGCCGCGGAGCTTCATGCCGCAAAACCAGGAAATAAGAGACCTGGTGGCTAAAATGAAACTGATCCCGATAAAAGCCCTGATAAACGGGAAAAGGATCGTCTTCTGCGATGATTCAATTGTCAGGGGAACGCAGTTAAAAGATACGGTCCGGATATTATACGATTATGGTGTCAAAGAAGTCCATATCAGACCTGCCTGCCCGACCCTCATTTATCCATGCACATTCCTGAATTTCTCCCGGTCGCGGTCGACACTGGACCTTGCCGGCCGCAAAGCCATAAAGCAAATTGAAGGAGAAGAAACAAACCATCTGGAGGAATATGCAAAACCCGGAACAGACCGTTATTATGAAATGATTGAAAAAATCAGGCAAAATATCGGCATCACTACACTAAAGTACCAGAAGCTTGACGATCTTGTAGAAGCAATCGGCCTGCCAAAGGAACGGATTTGCACACATTGCTGGGACGGATCAAGCTATTTCTGATTTGATATTCTTTCAACTGTCAGGCTGTTTTACTTCGTCAATACCAGGTTATTTACAGAATCAATCATTAAATCATGCAAAATTTCGGAAATCAAATCTGCATTGTTGTAAACGATCAGATGTGTCCCGTCTACTAAAAAATCTGTTTCAATGTTCTTTGCGGGGAAAGTCTTATCGTCCTTCCCGTTTATCTTGAACAAATTATCGGGGGTGGTTTGGTTATCGTATTTCATAATTTGATTTATTGACCATGGAACCAGGTCGACATCATTTTTCCTGATCATTTCACTCAGGTATTCTCTTTCCTCTTCAGAAACTTTTCCAAAGCAATTTCCGATGATAATCCCTGGTTTGTTGAATATAAACTTCGGTAGTATTTTATGACATCCGAATATCTGCAGAAACCTGAATTTTAAAGGCTTTTCGTCCTTTATGGAAAAACTTGAAATTAATATGGTCATTCGCGGATGAACCATCTTGCTGATCTCAGTGGCAACGATCCCTCCAAAAGAAGTTCCGATGACAATATCGTTTGGAGTTATTTGATTTTCGTTTATCAATCGCTGGCAATATGCTTCCATCGATTCTCTTTTTTGCGGCTTCAGCCATTCTACATGATTAATACCGAACGATTCGTCGAATCCCAAATTTGAATAGATGGTACTGTCTGTTCCCAGTGCGCTGATTAGTTGAACTTTTTGTGCCTGCAAAAGCACTCCGCTGATGATCAGGGCTAAGGTGAGAATTGTTGTTTTCATGGCCTGGTAAGTTTTTGGTTTGTTAAAATCACGGGCTATAACTGCCTGATAATGTGATTATTTTCAAATCAAAACTACCACCGCCAGGACCATTTTTTAAATTGATCTGCGCGAGGTAACCTGCAAAATCATTAAGAATTTATAGATTGAATGGGGGGCTGCGGTAAGTAAATGATTTTTCGCAAATTTCAGAATGCCCCCTGACTGATTTGGCAAAAAATAATAAAAAATGGGATTGTAATTATGATTTATTAATTGATTTTTTCTCAGTTTGAGGGCAAGGATACATTCAGAAAATAAAAAAAATCTTTTAAGCGAATCAAACAGAGTGTGTATAACTCATTCCATAACCTCTTCCCACCCCACCCATATTCTGGCTCTATAAACGATAATTAACAATTTTGGACGCGAATAATGGGCGGAATTATGGGGGGTGATCTTATTGGGCTGTTTAAATTTTATTATCTTTAAGGATCATTGAACAACAATAATGCAACAAGAAGACTGGTTAATAAGGCAAATCAACCAACTTGTGCGAGTGCTCGGAAAAATACTTGCAGATTTATTAGGACTTAAAACTCAAGGACGGGTCAGTGAAGGCATTGAAGCAGCCGAACAAGCATTAGAAAACGAATTAGGTTTGAATATTGACGATCTGACCGCAATTCCAACTGAAAATTTCATTCAAACATTGCAAGAGAGCAAACAATTCAGCAACGACAATTTTGAAATGCTTGCCGATATATTCCTAATAATTGCGGAAGAACTTGACCAGAGAGGAATGGACGACGGAAAAAAGAAAAAATTGTATGAGCGGGCATTAACCATTTACGAGCATCTGGACAAAACAGGTTCTACCTACTCATTTGACAGGCATAATAAGATTGAAAAAATAAAAAACGCTCTATAACAGCAGTTTGGCTGTGTAAGTTAATGATTGTCGGGAAATCCTACGCTTATACACATTAAATTTACATTGTGAAATCAAAGTTTGAATTTTTACTATTGACTAATTGTGTCAGTTCAGATTAGTGAACATTTGGGAGCGATAATTAAAGAACGTTATTAGTATTTCAATTTGGTATCACAAAGGTAAGCAATATTTTACAACTGGCCTAATTTTTTGGAACATTAATTCATTGATTTTTAGTTCTTTCCACAGAAAAATACCTGTAATAATATTAGGAAGTTTGTATTTTTTTTCGTATGTAGAATTAAAGCTGTATTTTGTAATAAAGTTCATCCTTGTGTAATTGGATTGTGTTTAGTAAATGTACGAATACATCTACAAAGAAAAAAGGAGCTCTTTTAGTGGCTATTCTGTAGCAACGACGATGATTTTGGAGTGACTATTTCCTAAATGTGCTTATTTAACAATATAATTTAAAGGCTGGCATCGTGTCTGGCCTAATTATATTGCTGTTTCCATCATTTTTATCTTTGAAGTTTGTAGAATATTTCGTAAATTAGCATACCTAAATCATTTATTAGATGCAAAAAGTCGCTTTATACGTCCGCGTGTCCACACTGACCCAAAATAACGATAATCAGAAAATTCGCTTGGTTGAGTTTGCTGAAAGGAACAATTATTCCTATGACCTTTTTGAAGAAACGGAGTCCACCCGCAAAACTAGACCAGTTAAACAGGCTCTTCTGGCAAAACTTCGTGCTGGCGAATATTCCGCCGTTTTGGTTTACAAATTGGACAGGTGGGCGCGTAGCAGCATGGAACTCATTCTTGACACAAAGGAGCTAATAGATAAAGGTGTTGGATTTATTTCGATAAGTGATAATTTGGACTTTGGCACCGCTTCGGGCAAACTTCATTTCCAAATACTAAGCGCGTTTGCAGAGTTCGAACGAGAGCTTATCCGTGAACGCACCATAGAGGGGCTAAGGCGTGCTAAGATGCAGGGCAAGCAAGCTGGACGTCCCACAAAGGCTCAAAAGATACTGTGCGGCGCAAAAAGGCTGGTTATATTTTGAGGGAAGCCAAAAAGCGGCAACATGTGGAATCTGATAGCGGCATACATAAATCGATAGAAGCCTACCTTAATTAAAAAATCCTCCCCCAAACAATTCTTGGGGGTTTTTTATACCCTAAAACCCCGCCATCCTCCCCTGTATTTAGCACATCAAATAAACGGACGGTTGTTTGGTAATGGTTACTACAATTCGACAATGGTCTTTCAGGAAATACAGGCACTGTTTATTTAAACCCAATGTATTTAGTGCATTTCAATGTGATTTTCGTTATATTTACAGGTTATTAGTTTTCATGGCGCTCACATCTGCCATCTGGGAATGATTAACACCATAGTACGTGGTATTATGAAAAAAGTGCCTGTTTTAGTTATCATTTCAATGTGCTTATTCACAAACATTTATGCACAAAATCCACAATGGCTGCAATATACCAACGGGAACATAGTTCTTGCTCTGGCGGAAGAAGATAATTTTATTTGGGCAGGTACAAATGTTGGATTAGTGAAACTCGACACCATCACTGCCATTCCAACTTTTTACAATAACTCAAATTCGGGATTGCCATATAACTATGTCCGCTCAATCGCTATTGACGAAAACGGGGCGAAGTGGATTGGGACAGATGGTGGTGGATTGGCAAAATTTGACGGGACTGACTGGATAATTTACAATACTTCAAATTCGGGCTTGCCTGATAACAATGTTAATGCAATAACCATTGATGAAAGCGGAACTTTCTGGATTGGGACTGATGGTGGTGGACTGGCTAAATTTGACAGTGTAAACTGGACACGATTCAACACATCAAATTCAGGTGTGCCCAGTAACAGCGTTCGTGTAATATCCATAGACCAAAGTGGTGTGAAATGGGTAGGAACGTCTTTCGGATTGGCTGAATTTAACGATACAAACTGGATAGTTTATAAAACCTATAATTCAGGGATTCCGTCAAACGTCATTAATTCATTAGCAATAGATTCTAATGGGATTTTATGGATTGGAACTTACGAAGGATTAGCAGAATTTGACGGAACAAATTGGACAATATACGATACCTCAAATTCGGGCTTGCCTAATAACGCGGTCATATCAATAGCCATTGACGAAAGCGGAACAAAGTGGATAGCGACTGATTATGGATTAGCGACATTTGACGGAACAACTTGGATAAACTACTTCGAATCAAATTCGGGATTGCCCCACGACTATGTTTATTCAATACTAATAAATGAAAGCGGAATAAAGTGGATCGGGACTTGGGGCGGTGGATTAGCAAAATTCGACGGAAATAAATGGACAACTCACAATACCTCAAATTCTGGATTGCTTGATAACTACATACATTCAATAGTCATAGACGAAAGTGGGACAATGTGGATTGGTACTGCTCTCGGATTGGCGGAATTTGATGGGATGAACTGGATAACCTATGATACCTCTAATTCGGGATTGTCCTATAATTCTGTAGAATCAATAGCCATAGATGCAAGCGGGGTGAAATGGTTAGGAACATATGATTGGTCTACTGATCGTGGTGCACTGACGAAATTTGACGGGACAAACTGGATAAGTTACGATACCGCAAATTCAGGATTGCCTTATAACCACATACAATCAATAGCCATAGACGCAAGTGGAGTTAAATGGATTGGAACCTGTAAGTGGGGAACTCAAAAAGGTGGATTAACAAAATTTGACGGGACAAACTGGGTAACTTACACTACTTCTAATTCAGGATTGCCAAATTATTATGTCCGTCCAATAGTCTTTGATCAAAATGCGAAAATATGGATAGGAACCGAAGGGGGGCTTACGGAATTTGACGGTATTAATTGGATAACCTATAACACATCAAATTCTGGATTGCCTGATAACTATGTACATTCAATAGCCATAGACGAAAGTGGGTCTAAGTGGATAGGGACTTATGAGGGATTAGCACAATTTTACGACACAAATTGGACAATTTATAATATTTCAAATTCAGGATTGCCGAACAATATTGTTCTTACAATAGATATAGAAGCAAACGGGACAAAATGGATAGGGACTTGGGGTGGCGGAGTAGCAGAATTTGACACAACAAACTGGACAACTTACGATGCTTTAAATTCAGGGTTGCCCTTTGACTGGATTATATCCGCTGCCATCGACGAATATGGTTCAATATGGTTTGGAACATATGGTGGCGGATTGGCAGTTTATAATGAAAACGGTGTTCCTGTTTCAATTAAGGAACAATTTACCCTTCACTCTAAGATCACCATATACCCCAATCCCGCTTTCACCGCCATCACCATCGAAACGCCCACCACGCCACAAAAGAACACCTTTATGATCATAATAGACATCACTGGTAAGCAACTCATACAACGCCAGATAACTGAAAAACAGACGGTGGTTGATGTGTCTGGGTTGAGCCAAGGGGTCTATTTTTTGAGGGTGGCTAATGAGAGGACGGTGATGGTGGGAAAGTTTATAAAGAGCGATAAATAACTGCGGCGCATTTCTGGATCACTAATATTGCCAAACCGTATGTTATTCGTTATATTTACAGGCTATTAATGGTAATGGCATAAGTGAATGTTAAAAAGTGTTTGTGAGTGCATTTAAAATAAATTAATGAAACCAATTCTACTCCTTACGATCCTTGTTTTATCAATTAATGCTTTTGCTCAAAGCAATCAGCCACCATTGAACCTGCACCGTCCTACATCAAGTTCACAGGAAATTGTTCAGGAGATTACGGGAAATACGAGATGGAAAACATTAGGTATTCTACCAGAAGAGTATTTTGGACAAGCCATCAAACTTCAAACACCTGAGGAACGCTCATTAATTCAAATCTACGATAGCATCTATACTTGGTATTGGTATGACGATATTATTGGCTGGATGCTTTATTATAAATTCATTGATATGGTTTATGCTGACAACAATAACCTGACATTCGAATTAGGGAAAATTTGGAACGGTAGTGGGTGGGAGAATTGCAATATATTTACTTTTACTTATGATGACAACAACAATCAAACAAGTGAGATAGAACAAGAATGGGAAGCCAGCGCTTGGGAGAATATCAGTAAATACACCTTTACCTTCGATGCCAATAATAATAAGACAAGCGAATTAGAACAACAATGGAATAATAATGCTTGGGAGAACGTAGACCTACGTACCTATGATTTTGATGCCAACAATAATCAGGTAAGTGAATTCGTGCAACACTGGTACGACAATGTGTGGTTGAATAATTATCTATACTCATATACTTACGATGACAACAATAATCAGACGAGCAAATTATCCCAAAACTGGAATGGTGGCGTCTGGGAAAATTATTGGCTATACTCTTATACCTACGATGCCAACAATAATCAGACGAGCAAATTATCCCAAAACTGGAATGGTGGCGTCTGGGAAGAATACTGGCTATACTCTTATGCCTACGATGCCAACAATAATCAGACAAGTTCTTTAAGCCAAAGATGGAACGATAGCGTTTGGGTGAACATCGAACAATACACCTATAATTACGAAGGTAGTAATATGACAGGTGCCTTGCGTCTGACTTGGAGTAATGGCGACTGGAAAAATTATAATCAATACACTTACTCCTATGACGCTAACAATAATCTGACAAATGAATTTGGAGAAGATTGGAACGCCGACGTTTGGATAAAACGTTATCAATTAACCCACTCCTATGACGCCAACAATTTCAAGATAAACAAAACATTCAAACAATGGAATAGTGCTGGCTGGGTATCAGGTGGCGATAGTTTATATTATTATTTTCATATGGTTGGTATTAATGACTTAGCGGTACCTTTAGAAAGTATATCAGTCTACCCCAACCCCGCTTCCACCACAATCAACATCACAACTCCCACCACGCCACAAAAGAACACAACTCTCACTATAATGGACATTACTGGCAAGGAATTTCTGAAATGTGAGTTAACGCAAGAACAGAATGTGGTTGACGTGTCTGGGTTGAGTCAAGGGGTCTATTTTGTGAGAGTGAGCAATGAGAGGACGGTGCGGGTGAGCAAATTCATCAAGCAATAACCTGCGGCTCATTTCTGGCTCAGTACATCAATTATCCTGACTTGAAGTAAACTTTTAATCATCCGCATCAATAGGAAATCATTGCCCCGTGCGCAAATTCCGCAAGTTTGATCATTAAAAACTAACTATCTTTTACCCTGCAAAATATATTACAAATTACATTACGTAATGAAAAAGGATTGCAAACACTTGGTTTACAATCCTTTAATTTACTATTCGTCGGAGTGGAGAGATTTGAACTCTCGACCTCTTGACCCCCAGTCAAGCACGCTACCAGGCTGCGCCACACCCCGGAGATGAGTTTGAGTGTGAGTGTGCAAGTGAAGTGTGGGTGTGATTTCCCAGGCAAATGTATAAATATTTTCGTTTTTTTAGGGTGTTTTGTTAAAGTTAACTACCTTTTATTTTAAATTTATACCCGTGTAAAATACGATGATTATGTACATTACACTTCTTTAGATGCCAAACCTTATACATGAACCTTAAATCAATATTTCTATGAAAAAGATTATTTTGCCGTCAATGCTGTTTTTGCTGCTGGTGTTTTCCTTTTCAACATGCGACCTGATTAATGATCTGTTTAATGATGATAAGGAAAGCATAAACTCCTATGATCTTTACACAAACCCTACTGACCCGACCCTTATCAAAGTAACCGAGGGGGACGGAACAGAAGTGACCTATTACGGGACCAAAGATATTGATGGGGTGCCACTGGACCTGAAATTAGTCACTGTACAATATCCAGGCGAAACTGAAACCTATAAAGTCAATATTGATGAAAATGGACAGCCGGGAAAGATTTTTACTCCAACAGGTTCGATGTTTGAAATTGACCCGATCGACACCAAGGAGTTTTACCTGAGTATCGTTTCAGGAACCGGCGAAATCCGCATCGATACCAAAGTTAACCTCGACTCGCTAGATCAACCCAAATCTTCAGAAGCCCCAAATCCTGCCGGCATCACCCACTTTTCGACAAGAGAGAGTGTCCAGGACCGATCCATCATGTTCAATCCATTCCCTCATGAGAACATATCTCCGTCTTTAAAAAATACCGAAGGCAACATTTTAACTTTGAACCTGACACTTTGTGGAGAACAACTTCCAAGTCTACTGCTGTTCCCGGTCCTTTATATGAAACCTCCCTTGGGCGGGGTTATACCCAATCCTTCATTCGGTTATAACCCGGGCCAATATGGTTTTTACCTTCCGGAGCAATCCCAGCCAAGTGTAAAGATTCAGCAAATTTGCACCCAGGTGGGCTCGATCATCGATGATGTATGCCTTGCATATGATTGGACACCCAAGTCGGCTATTTGCCCCCTGATCAGTAAATTAATCGATAAAAAATTTCAAAATTCCAATGACAAACAATCTATCCTGAGTGTTTGCGACAAAGCTATTGAAGTGTTACCCAAACTTTGCAAAATAAACAAGGACATCGGACTTGAAAATTTCTGTGAACTGGCTGGTGAAGTCTATCTGAATCCCAATCCTGATCAATATACCTATTTGTTGATGGTCCATGCAGAAGGTAAAATGTATCAAGTTCCATTGACAAACTTCAATCCAAACACCAGCAGCACTATTACCTATGATATTCCAGGCACTTTCGATGTTACTGACCTTTATACTGAACCAAAAGATCCCGCTCCGAGTCAAGGCTATACAGCAACAGCACTTATCGATTGCCCCGACCCCGCCGGTGTTGAAGTGACCATCTCGGTTTCAGGCTCTGACGGCTATTCTGATTCAGAAACTGTAACCCTTACTACTGGTGGTAGTGTATCATTGTATGTTCCGGGTGGCGCACAAAGTATCGAGGACGTTATAACGGTTAATGCAAATGGAAAATCATGGAGCACCTATATTGTGTTCTGATTTTTTACCATTCTGAATTAAATGACAGGCTTTTTCATTTCATAAAATACTAACTTTGGCCGTCTTTAAAGCAGAACATCTTCCTTAAACCTGATCTATGAAAAAAGCTGCCACTTGCCTGCTGATCTTTACTTTTATTGCCATCTGCCATCGATCCCATTCCCAGCCATCGAACCGGCCAGGGTCCATTCTGAAAAAAAAGGTTGAACTTTCCGGTTTTACCATGAACTTCAACCTGATCGGTGTTGCGCTTTACGGGCCTATTATCCAGGCGGAGTTCAAACTGGCCAGCCGCTTCTTCCTCGTACCCATGTTAAGGTATAGTTATGCTGGTATTGCAAGCCAATATGAATGGACAAATTTCGAGGATGACAGTAAATATTATCCATCCAGTATTGCCGGCGGGATAGGCCTCAAAGCTTTCATTCCTGTAAAATCAAAAAGACAATTGATCTATTACGGCATCTTCGGGGAGTTCATCCATGAAAAGGGGCTATATAACATGAATACCAATTATGAATACGAGCGAACCCGAATGGCTGTGGCTGTTTATGGAAATTTAGGATACCGGTGGAATTCCAAAAGAAATTTCTACATCGACCTGGGCATCCTCCCCGGCATTGCTTTCGACCTTAAAAATGAAGGGCTGTATCACACAGGCGCCAGCAGTGGCCTGCCGTTCCCAGGGATTGTTAAGAAGAACCGCTTTATCGGTATGATAGATTTTGCTTTTGGATGGAACCTTAAAAGGTAGTTTCAGGTTTCAGGTTTCAGGTTTGAAACTAGAAACTAGAAACTAGAAACTAGAAACTTAATATAGGCCATCGAGATTGAGTCTGTAGAGAAACTCAAATCCAAACCTGCCGTTTTCCGGAAAGTAAATTGACCTTAAGCCGGCTTCCAATGGAGCAAAATGCCTGAAAAGATGAAAATCCAGGGTCAGGTCTGCTCCAATTGAATTGTAACTTTGACCGGGTTCCATGTCAAAAACCCAGGCATGATCATAAAATAAGGCGGCTTTCAGTCTTTTCATATAAATAACCGGCCCTATGTGCCAATCGGGATAAAAAATCGGAAATTCATAGGATACCGATCCGCTTAATACCCGGTCGGCAAAAATACCCGAATACCCCCTTGGCAGGCTGATCAGCCCGCCATATCTATAATAATCGACTAACCTGTCCTGGTACCCGCCATAAAACCGGAAACCATGATGCCGAAACAGTCCGGGGAAATAAAGGACGATTTGAGCAGCAAAAATGGAACTCGCCGAATCACCATCAAAAGGCGTATGCCGGTAGTTGAGCTCCAACAACTGGCCCCATCTGGGAATAAGGTCCCTGTATGTTTGCTGTAACTGGGCATAGAAAAAAAGACGATAATCAAACGAATGGAAACGGTCTTTCCTGAATTTCAATTCTGAACCCGGATCCATCCGCAGGAATTTATATGAATACCCTACATAAGGTTGGAAACCTACAAACCAGCTCCTGACATACCAGTTTAGCGGAATTCTTACCCCGGCAGCCAGGTTTAGCTCATGGAATTTATAATTCGTTTTCCCGCCTGTACTATCAGTATGGGTCCCCCGCCGCAGGCCATAATCCATATTAAGGTCGATGGCAGGATAAAGCCCTTCATAACTGTATTTCAGAAAATATTTCCCGGCTTCTTCGTTAAGGTTATACTCATAACCAAGCGAAGTATAACTGGTTCCCAGGAGGTTTTGCGAAAGCAGGGACACCCCCGGCTTGAAATTCATATTGTCGATATCCGCCGAAAAGGGCCCCCAGCTGTGGAAATTGAATAGATTAAGCCCTTTACGGTAAGGTTTGCTTATAAAAGCTGAATCGGGGACCTCTCCGGCGTTAAATATGAAGTTTTCCTGGCTGGCGAGGGCATCAGCCAGTTCAAAGTGGTAAAGGTTTGCCGGGTTCCATTTTTTCCATGAATAGGGATTGAGTAAGGTCCATGCCAGTTCATATCCTGAAGAAGTATAATTAGTGTAATAAAGATGTAATCCATCCGGTGAAACGATAGCATCTGTTGCTCCAAAACGCGACGAAGTCACCTGGTATAGTTTATTTGAATCCGGGTTAAGAGCGAAAATGTTATCTATGCCCGTATAGGCGCCGGTAAACAGGATATAATTGTAGTAGAAGGATGGCTTAGAGATTTCTGTATTTGAGAATGGCAGCAGGAGTTTGAACTCTCCGCTATTTGCATCTGCGATAACCAGGCTTTTACCTTCATCATCCCGGGTAAGGATCACCGCTATTTGTTTTCCATCGATCGACCATGCAGGGTGGCTCGGAAAAAAGTTATTCGGGGTGGGGAACCGATGAATGACCTCTCCATTTTCAATATCCAGGATAACCAGGAAATATTGGTTCATCTGATCGACTTCTACTGTTGTAATCTCACTGCCATCCCGACAAAGATCGGGAGAGAAGTATCGTGTATTATGGGTGATTTGCCTGGTATGGCCGGTTTGCAGGTCATGAAGCATGATTACCGAATAAGTACGAAGGTCCCAGCGGGGATCACGAACCATTTCAGCCCAACAGAGCAGGTTACCTGCAACCGACAAGCACTTATCAACCATTGATCCGGGGCTGAGCAGTTTGTTTTCCGCGCCTGTCTTATCAATAATCGTGATCCGGGTGATGTCGTAAATGGATGATTTCCGGGTTATGATGCGTCCGTCAGAAAGAGCAGAAGGCTGTGTACGGTTGGAGTAAAATTTTTCCTTTGATTTAAGCACAGGTAAAAAAAATGTGGGGTTAAGTTCTTTGTCAGCTGATAACCAGGATTGCTGCAGGTTAGATGTAATGTTTGCATAAAGTCTGCTTTTACTGTAACCGGTTTCCTTGTAAAGTGTATTGGAGAACGGCACCAGCATCAGCGGGATGTTTCCGGTTCTGCGCATCACACGGCTCCACGTTTCTTTGCCGTATTGTATGCGGGTTTGGCCGACCAACAGGTATCCCAGCTCATAATGATCCGGGATAAAATCCTTATACGATCCGTTTACAGCTTTATCATACGAATAAATACCTTTTTCAAGGAATTGTGCCCGGAGTTTCATTTCAAAATAAGGGATTCGGCCCCTGCCGCTATGGCTCAATGCGGTTTCTGTCACAATAGCATCCCCTTCGATGAACCAGAGGGGGACAAACAGCCCCAATACTGCTGGAACTGCTTGTTGGCCAAAAACGAATGACAAGGCGTGGGTCAATCCTCGGTCTACAGAGCTATATTGAGCCGAATGCCGGAACTCGTGAATGATAAGCTGATCCATCCAATCCTGGGAATAGTTGTCCTGTGGAGGCATTGTGAAAATCTCAATTCTTTTTGGGGCATAAGGAGTTAAAGCATTGGAAATGACCGACTGGTTGTGAAGGATAACAGGCCATCTTCGTGGGGTGACATTAAGAGATGCAGATACCGGTTTGTAGCCATATTCAAAAGCATTGGCGATATATTTAGCTTGTGCTTCCAGTGAAACCGGGTAGATCAGTTTGAAGTGGCTGGTTTTTATCTGGTTCCATCGTACCGATGCCGGATCAGTGCCAATGGTGAAGTACTGTGCAAAGAGGGCTATGGGCAGGGAGCAGAGAGCGAAGAACACAGGGCGGAGAGCAAAGCGCATAGTGCGAAAGGTTTAGTATTAAACCGCCTCCGGGTCCTTCCCCAGGTCGCGGATTCCCTTAATGAGTTCCACGAAAATAGTAATCACCGTAATGCCGAAAATTACCAGGATGCCGATTTTAATCCATTTGATCCAGGTACCGTCCTCGATATCAAAAGGAAAAATGACATAGATCATGATCAAAGCCACGGCGCCGGCAATATTGATGATGCCCTGGACGAGATGTTTGAACCAGCGGTTATCGTAAAAGATGAAGAGTGCCTGCGCGACGATGGAAACGTAGATGGAAATCTCGATATAGAAGAGGCATTTGCCGAAGTCTTCTGTCAGAAAAGTGAATCCCCACGATCTTAGGTTGCGGAGGATATAAATGAGCACGATCATAACCACGATGGCCACGATGTAACCTGCTCTCCTGGCACCGGAAGGATGTGATTTCCCGGGGCTTTTCTTTATTCTGGGACTTTTCGGGGCAGCTTTCTTCATAGTCTTTACATTTTGGGTTGAAATTAGTAAAAACTTTTTTTGTTTTGGTGGAGTTTTTCTAATAAGAAGAATAAGTTACACAGCGAAACTTATATTTTAACGGATAAATATCTTTGCAGAAATTAGAACAGAGTGTTTTGATTTATCATCAGCTTCCAAAGTCAATAAATACGCTCCCGCATCAATATTATCAGTCCTTATCGTAAATTCGTTCAACCCTTTGATTATGATAACCGGGGTAGTCTTGAGTACAGCACCCGTAAGGTCAATGATATTGATAAGTCCATCTCCAAGGTATTCAGACCTGAATTTAATCACACAAGCTTCATCACAAGGATTTGGAAATACGGAAAGATTAGAAACAAGCCGGTCTTCTTTAATTCCTGAAGAACCGTAAACCTTAATCTCAACGCTCTTCTGGCTGGAGTAATTTCCATCGGTGACAGTAACCGTATAGGTTGTATTGACCTGTGGGCTTACCACCGGGCTTTTTTCAGTTGAAGAAAATCCGGGCGGATCAGAAGCCCAGGCGAAGGAGTAGGCTTCCGAGCAGCCGAAGACGCTTGTTATCAGCTGGGTAAAGCAGCCCTGGCAAATGCTGTCTTGTTCAGGGTTAATCAGGATATTCAGAACCTGGACATGCAGCATAGTGAGTACATCCAATTCGGGAATTTTCGGGTCATTGCTGCTGATGATCAGGTCGATATAATAATTATCTATCGGGAGGCCTGCTGAATTGAAGTTAAAAATGATTTGGCTTGTATCCCCTGGCTGGATTTGCCCGCTTAGCGGTGCTGCCGTCACCCAGCTTACAGCATTTGGGGAGAAGCTGGCATTATAATTCAAGGCTGAAATAAGCAGAGTCATTACAGCGGCGGTTATTATCTTTCTCATGGTATTTTCCGGTTTTGAAGCGACTAAGATACTATAAAAAAACCCCGCAACCTTTTCTGGCAGCGGGAGTAGAAACAGACGTTTTTTATCATTGCTATAAAACCCTATGCCCTACAGGTAAGAGAAGCCTTTGATTTCAGCAGGTGTGATTAAGTTGATACTTTATTTCAGGTATTGTTCAATTGTTCCACTGTCCCATTTTAATCGCGTCATTCCTTCGTGAAAAGCGAGGTATCTTTTACCTCCTTACTGCCCATCCCCTTAAAAATCTTTATCACCACAAGTGTCAGTGGCACACCGAGGACGGCACCGGGCAAGCCAAGAATGTAACCCCAGAAAAGAAGAGACAGGAATATGGTAAGCAGGGAAATGTTCAGGCTTTCTTTCATGAAGATCGGCCGGAACACGTTCTCCACAAGCGCATTGATCAGCCAGAAACCCCCGGATACAATCAGGGCCTGGGTAACTCCCAGGTCTACAAGGGCCAGCAACGCAGGCGGTATGAAAGAAATGATAAACCCGATATTGGGGACAAAATTCAGCAGGAACGACAGTACAGCCCAGAGAAAGGGAAAGTCCACACCGAGGATCAGCAGAAGGAAAAAATTCAGCACCGCCGTGAGTACCCCGCCAAGAGAGGTAATGTTCACATACATGCGCAAATCCCCACCCATGTCGTGGATCCAGCTCACCGCCATGATTTCGTCTATTTTGCCTTTTTTAATACTGTCACTGTAAGTGACCAGTTCGATAACCATAAAGGCGATCAACAGGGAAATGACAAAAGAAGCACTGATAAAGCCTGTCAGGATGTTCACAATGGCCCTTGCTGCACCGATGATATTCTGTGGACCTATATTCGCCTTCTTCAACAGTTCTGAAATATCCAGGTTATTACTTGCTGCAAAATCCAGGAATTCATGGTAAAAAATTGTCACCTTCTCTTCGTATTTGGGTAAGCTGGCCACTACATCCGAGATGGATTTAGCCAGTAAGGCTGAGAAGCCTAATCCACCAATGAGGATGACCACCAGTGCGATGACTATGGCTAACCATCTCGGCGCCCCTTTTTTGATTAACCAGGTAGGCAGTGGAATGATGCACATCGACAACAGAAGAGCAATCAGGACCTGGTTCAACATTCCAGAAGCTGCTTTCATGCCGGTCAGGATGATCACGACGGCAGCTACCGCGACAAGATTTTGAATGACGGGTTTCATAAAAAAAAAATTTAATTGAAGTGCTAATTTAGGGTTTTTTAATTAAACAAGGCATCAATTGAATTTCAAATTGAATGACATGACTGCGTTGAAACTTATTGTCTGACCTGATAGCGTCGAAAGACCTGTCAGCGTCAAAACTGCATGCCCGACGCTGTCAGGTCCGCCTGCTGCGGACGCTGTCAGGTCACAATGTTAGGCACAATGTTATTTTTCAAAACGTTCCACAACTTATCCTCCGGTACCGGCGCCATGATGTTCATCAGCTCCTGTCTTACCGGATGCACGAACTCTACCAGCCGGGCATGCAGACTAATTGAGCCGTCAGGGTTGGAACGTGGAAAACCGTACTTCAGGTCGCCTTTGATGGGGTAGCCAATTGCAGCAAGCTGCGCCCTGATCTGGTGGTGCCGCCCGGTCAGCAACTCCACTTCCAGCAGGTCGTAACGCTCACAGGATGCAATTTTCCGGTACTTCAGCTCAGCCTTCAGCCTCCCCTCCCCCGGCAGGTCGTGGACGTAGGATTTATTCTGCTGCTCGTTTTTTTTGAGATAATGGGTAAGATGGTTCCAGTCGGCAGTTCGCGGTTCCCAGTCCCCAGTTCCCGGTTCCGGTTTCTCGTTTCTTTGTATTGATTGCGAACTGCGAACTGCGAATTGCGAACTGCGAACTGCCAACTGCGAACTGCGAACTGCGAACCGGGAACTGCGAACTGCCAACAATCGCCCAATACACCTTCCTGATCTCCCGGTTCTTCAGCAACTCATTCATCCTTGCCATCGCCTTGCTGGTCCTTGCAAAGATCACCGCCCCGCTGACCGGCCGGTCCAAACGGTGC
Source organism: Bacteroidales bacterium (assembly GCA_023229505.1). NCBI lineage: Bacteria > Pseudomonadati > Bacteroidota > Bacteroidia > Bacteroidales > Bacteroidales bacterium. The sequence continues at coordinate 23,834 of JALNZD010000030.1, forward strand.
ACCACGCCCAGGAATACCTCTCCGGGTTTATGGTATTTAGCTTTAATGTATGTTTTCAGAACTTCCGCCATTGGCTCATCACCGGTCTTATCACCCTGCACGATCTCCCCCGGTTGCTTGTTGATGATGAGCAGGTGATTATCTTCATATAGGATGGGCGAGGTCATTAGGTTATTATTAGGTTGTTATTATGGCCTGTAGGGGTCACCGGCCGGTGACCCCTACAGGGGAATCCACCGCCAACTGCCTACTGCCTGCTGCCGACTAATACTGTTCTCTTTCATTCGGAAAATCAGCCGTTTTCACATCAACAATATAAGCCTGGACGGAGCCTTTGATCTCGTCGCTCAGGTTATGATACCGGCGCAGAAAGCGGGGCGAGAATTTCATGTTGATGCCCAGCATGTCATGCAGCACGAGTACCTGTCCGTCGACATGCGGGCCGGCACCGATGCCTATGATTGGGATCCGCACACTTGCGGTCACTTCCATGGCCAGTTTTGCCGGTATCTTTTCGAGTACAATGGCAAAACAACCTGCCCCTTCCAGCAATTCCGCATCACGCTTGAGCTTGGTTGCTTCTGCATTTTCGGTGGCCCTGACGACATAAGTACCGAACTTGTTGATCGACTGCGGGGTGAGGCCCAGATGTCCCATCACCGGTATACCGGCCGACAGGATCCGGTCGATCGACTCGAGGACCTCCTTGCCTCCTTCCATCTTCACCGCGTTGGCGCCCGATTCTTTCATGATGCGGATCGCGGAATTCAGCGCTTCCTTGGAGTTCCCCTGGTAGGTTCCGAATGGCAGGTCGACTACCACCAGTGCCCGCCTGACAGCCCGCATCACCGAAGATGCATGGTAAATCATCTGGTCAAGTGTGATAGGCAGCGTCGTGGTATGTCCGGCCATCACGTTAGAGGCTGAATCACCCACCAGGATCACATCTATGCCGGCCTCATCGAGGAGCGTGGCAAAAGAAAAATCGTAAGCCGTAAGCATAGCGATCTTCTCCCCTTTTAACTTCATCTCCTGCAGGACATGGGTTGTGATCTTTGCATATTTTCTGGAATCGGGTTGCATAATTCTATTTTTTCTGCGTTACAAGATTGCAAAGTTAACAACAATTAATTCGATATAATTGCTAAAATATTGGTGAATAAGCTATTTTTGCACGCTACTTTGATGCTATGAATAATATTCTGAAAATTCGCCCGCGAACCGCGAACCGGGAACTGCGAACTTTTGTATTCCTGCTCCTCTCCATCCTGCTCTTCACCTGGTCGTGTGAAGAAAATTTCGACATCAATGCCCCTTACCAGGATATCACGGTAGTTTTCGGCCTGCTCGATCCGGGCGAAGATACCATCTTCCTCAAGATCAACAAAGCATTCCTGGGCGATGGGAATGTGCTGGAAATGGCCAAAATCGAAGATTCAAGCAGCTATGTCAACGGCCTTCAGGCATCCATCGAAGAATGGGAAAATGGCGACTTTATCAAATCATATCCGCTAGATACTATTACTGTAAAAAACAAGGAACAAGGTTTTTTCTATAACCCATACCAGATCATTTATTACACGCCTTATGAGCCAGCAACATCCCGTGAATACCGGTTAAAAGTGGAAGTCAACAACAAGGAGATCACAGCCGTGACCAACCTGGTCAATGACTTCTCAATACTCAAGCCCACTGCAGGATCAAATTCTATCCAGTTCACAAAGGGAGTTCCCGGGAAAATTGAATGGGAATCCGCTAAGCATGGAAAAAGATATGAAGTGATGATGCGTATTAAGTATAAAGAAGTCTTGCTGAACAGCCCGGATACACTTTACAAATATATCGACTGGGGGATGGGAACCAAGAAATCTGTAAGTGATAAAGGTGGCGAAGAATTGAAAATCGAGTTTAGTAACGAAGGCTTTTACACTTTAATCAGTAATGAGATTCCATATAGTGACCTGGCCATGGAAGCAAACGTCAAAGAGCGGCACACCAATGATGTCGATTTCATCATTGCCGTCGCTGCATTGGATCTCAATACCTACATGGAGGTCAATGAACCTTCGAACAGTATTATACAGGAGCGGCCGGAATACACTAATATCAGCAATGGAATTGGATTATTCTCCAGCCGCTATAAAAAAATTCGGACAAAAAAGATCGGCAACATTACAATCCAAACGATAAAGACCGATCCCCTTACTGCAAACCTTAAATTTATTGATTGATCTTTCCCGGGCCTTCTTTATGACTTTTTGTCACTCGCTGGCAGAAGGTCAAATATGGCATAATCATTGACATCCCAAAGAAAAATTCTTGATTTTTATTTATAACGATTTTATAAATCATTTTTTATGGGAAAGATAATTGGAATAGACCTTGGGACGACAAACTCCTGTGTCTCGGTAATGGAAGGCAATGAACCTGTAGTGATCCCTAACAGCGAAGGACGCAGGACCACCCCTTCTATCGTAGCTTTCACTGATAATAACGAACGGAAAGTTGGCGACCCTGCCAAACGCCAGGCCATCACCAACCCCAAACGAACCGTATATTCGATCAAACGATTCATGGGTGAGACCTTTGACCAGGTCACCACCGAAATAAAAAGGGTCACTTACGAAGTGACGCGCGGCGACAACAACACACCCCGTGTTAAGATTGATGATCGCTTTTATTCCCCGCAGGAAATATCTGCCATGGTATTGCAGAAAATGAAGAAAACAGCCGAGGATTATCTCGGACAGACTGTTACCGAAGCCGTCATCACGGTTCCGGCATATTTCAGCGATTCACAGCGGCAGGCCACCAAAGAGGCCGGCGAAATTGCAGGCCTGAAGGTCCGAAGGATTATCAACGAGCCTACGGCAGCAGCGCTGGCTTATGGGCTCGATAAGAAACACAAGGACATTAAAGTAGCCGTTTTCGATCTTGGTGGCGGTACTTTCGACATTTCCATCCTCGAGTTGGGAGATGGGATTTTCGAGGTGAAATCAACGAACGGCAATACCCACCTTGGTGGTGATGACTTTGACCATACTGTTATTGACTGGTTGGCTGAAGAGTTTAAGAAAGATGAGGGCGTCGATCTGCGGAAAGACCCTATGGCACTTCAGCGTCTGAAGGAAGCTGCCGAAAAGGCTAAAATCGAGCTTTCCAGTTCCACTGAAACTGAGATCAACCTTCCGTACATCATGCCGGTTGACGGTGTGCCAAAGCACCTGGTAAGAAAACTGACCCGCTCCAAATTTGAGCAGCTGATCGATAAATATGTCCAGATGACGATTGAGCCCTGCCGCAAAGCATTAGCAGATGCCGGCCTGGAGGCCTCCGGGATTGATGAGGTTATCCTCGTTGGCGGTTCTACCCGGATACCTGTGATCCAGCAAATTGTTAAAGACTTCTTTGGCAAGGAGCCTTCCAAAGGCGTGAACCCGGATGAGGTCGTCGCAGTAGGAGCAGCTATCCAGGGAGGCGTGCTCACCGGCGAAGTGAAGGATGTGCTTTTGCTGGACGTGACCCCGCTGTCGCTTGGCATTGAAACTTTAGGCAGTGTATTTACCAAATTAATTGAGTCGAATACCACTATTCCGACAAAGAAATCGGAGGTGTTTTCAACTGCTTCCGACACCCAGACATCGGTGGAAATCCATGTTCTGCAGGGCGAACGCCCCATGGCAACCCAGAACAAGAGCATCGGGCGTTTCCATCTCGACGGCATCCCGCCGGCACCACGTGGCATACCACAGATTGAAGTTACCTTCGACATAGACGCCAACGGCATCCTGCATGTCGCGGCAAAAGATAAAGCCACAGGACGTTCCCAGCAGATCCGAATCGAAGCTTCTTCCGGCCTCAACCAGGAAGAAATCGACCGGATGAAACGGGAAGCCCAGGAAAATGCCGAAACCGACAAGAAAGCAAGGGAAAGCGTTGATAAACTCAACGCGGCTGATGCCCTCATCTTCCAGACTGAAAAACAGCTGAAAGAATATGGAGATAAAATTCCGGCTACTGTGAAAGGTGATTTGGAAACGGCACTCGGACAGTTAAAAGAGGCACACAAAAGCCAGGACATTGCTGCTATCGATGCGGCAATGACCAACCTGAACGATAAATGGCAAAAAGCAAGCACCGAGATGTACCAGGGAGCCCAATCTTCACAACAACAACCAGGTGCGCAGCAGGATGAAGGCCCCGGACAGCAGGGTGGCAATAAAAACGACGGTGAAGTGACCGACGTCGATTTCGAAGAAGTTAAATAGAACCCATTTTAGCAGTAAAACAGGTATAATATTACCTTTGTTATATTCGTTTTACTGCTGAATGAAAAACATCTTCCTCATATCATTACTCCTGATGTGCCTGGCTGGCAAAAGCCAGACAGGAGTAGTCAGGCTTGAGTTTGAAGCCGCCATCAACAGTGATATTTATGATTTAATACCCCTGGGCGACCAGGGGTTCCTGGTTTTCTTCGAGACCAGGGATGCAGCTGGTGAAAATAGCAAAAACTGGTTTTTTACCTTTTATAACCCATCTTTCACAGAAGTGTGGAAAGCCAATATTCCGGTTGTTGCTAATGCTTCTTACCAGGATTTCATCCGGAAAGATTCCCTCCTTTATCTCTTTTTCATCAACACCGATAAAGTAAAACCCGGTACTGATAATTTCCAATTGCTCACCCTCGACCTGGCTAATGGATTATCGTATGAAACAAAGGGAAACCTTCCGGCTGAAAGTACTTTTATCAAGTTCTGCATTGCCGGCACCAGGATCTTCCTGGGCCTGAACCTGAAAAATGAACAGGCTGCCATTTATTTCATCGACGTTAAATCCGGCCCGATCTATGAGTTTCGAATAACCTACCCGGATCAGAATTTTATTGAAGATATTATTTACGACCCTTTTCACGGCCAGGTCATGAGTACCGTCAGCAACTACCTCTCCCGCAAGCAAAATAAGATGTATCTGCTCGTCCTGTCTGTTGATGCAGGTTTCATATATGATATGGAAATCTCCGCGGTCATTACCGGTAAATACCTCAATACGGCCAGGATCTATGCGGCTGACAGTGCGCATCAGCTTCTCCTGGGGACATACGGGAGCATCGCTTCAAAGATGCCTTCAGTAAACGAATATTTCGGGATTGAATCGACAGGTGTTTTTGCCACCCGTATCAGCGAAAAGAAACAGGAGTTCATGAATTACTACAATTTCATGGAATTCCATAACCTCAGGGCTGGTGTGAGTGCAAGGGATTTTTACAGGCTCCAGAAAAAAAAGGAACGTGAATCCCCCGAATATTCAATGAATTATGAATTATTGACCCATGATCCGGAATGGCATGACAGCGCGCTGGTCATGATGCTGGAAGCTTTTTACCCTGAATTCCGGACGGTGAGCGACATCTCTTATGATTATTGGGGAAGGCCGGTCACCCATACTTATACTGTTTTTGAAGGTTACCGTTTTTTTAATTCCATTCTTACTGCTTTTAATTTTGACGGGAAACTGGTTTGGGACAACAGCCTGGAAGTCAACGTCGCTCCTACTAATCGATTGGATAAAAAAACGGCTTATTTTTTTGATGGTGAACCGGCCATTTTATTCTACAACGACGGTTCGAAAATATCCTACAGGATCTGCATGGAGAATGCCGAACTGGAGCCATTTACCAAATTGGACCTTGAAACATCCGAATTTGGGGATAAAATCACGGCTGTCGGTCAAAACCGTCTCATCCACTGGTATGATTATTACTTCCTGGCCTATGGATATCATACCATCCGAAATAACCTGCTGACAGAGAAGAACGAAAGAACGGTTTTCTATATCAATAAAATTTCCCTTGAATAGCAAGATTACTCAAAAAGCCTGGTTAACCGGCCGTTTTATTGATTTTTTGCTGCACTCCGGAAATCGTTACCGTGTTCACTCGCCGTATCTGTATACATTGATAGGGGAAGTTATCAGAAGAGATAAACCATCAGGGGATTTTGAACGAATCGAGCAGATCAGGCAGGAGTGTATAATTAGTGATGAAAGCATCCAAAAGACCGATTACGGGGAAAGCGGGAAATATCACCCAGGCAGAATTTATCCGATAGCGGTTCGGAAAATTGCCCTGACTTCCCTTACTCCGCCCAGGAATGCCAGGCGGCTTTACCGCCTGGTCCGGTTCATGAAAGCCAAAAAGATACTGGAAATAGGGACTTCGCTGGGAATCACTACGGCTTACCTCGCACTGGCCAATCCAGATGCCAGGATCACTACCCTCGAGGGTTGCCCGGAGTTGAGCCGCAAAGCAAGAGAGCATTTCAACAGGCTTGGTATTAAAAATGTTGAACTGATGGAAGGACTATTTGAGGAAAATCTGTCGATAGCCCTTGACCGGCTTGGAATGGTTGACCTTGTCTTTATTGATGGCAACCACCATAAGGAAGCCGTGATTGATTATTATGAGCAATGCTTTGATCATTCCGGTAACGAAACGGTTTTAATATTTGACGATATCCATTCCTCTCCCGGGATGGAAGAAGCCTGGGATTTAATAAGGCAGAAAGATGAAGTCAGGGTCAGTCTGGACTTCTTTTCCACCGGCTGGGTAATATTCAGGAAAGAATCCTCGAAGCAGCATTTCAGGCTCAGGTATATCTAAATGTTTCTTACATTTGTTTGATTGAATATGGGAGCGATGAACAATGAAGTAATCCGGTTGGTGGAAATCACCCGCCATTTTAAAGTTGGTTTAGAGATAGTCAAAGCCCTGCGTGGCGTTTCGACAGTAATCCAGAAAAATGAATTTGTAGCCCTGATGGGTGCTTCCGGATCCGGCAAGTCGACATTGATGAACCTCGTAGGTTGCCTGGATACGCCGACTTCAGGTCAGTATTTCCTGAGCGGCAATGATGTGAGCAAACTGAATGACAATGAACTGGCCGAGATCCGGAACAAGGAGATCGGGTTTATTTTTCAGACTTTCAACCTTTTGCCCCGGTCAACCGCCCTGGAGAATGTCATGCTGCCCCTGGTTTATGCCGGTATTGGCAAGGTTGACAGGATAACGAGAGCGACAAAAACACTGGAATCGGTGGGCTTATCCGACCGCATGAATCATAAGCCCAACGAATTATCCGGCGGGCAGCGCCAGCGTGTTTCTACCGCCCGGGCCCTGGTCAACAATCCATCCCTGATCCTGGCTGATGAGCCCACAGGCAACCTCGATTCTAAAACTTCCGATGAAATCATGAGACTGCTGGTGGATATTCACCGGGCCGGGAATACGATCATTGTGGTTACCCATGAGGAGGCGATAGCCCGCTATGCTCATCGCATTATCCGCCTGATCGACGGGATGATTTCTTCTGATGAGAAAAATAAGAATATCTATGTCCAGGATTAAAATATACACCCGTACCGGTGACAAAGGTCAGACTTCACTGATCGGCGGCACCAGGGTGCCAAAATTCCATCCCCGCATCGAAGCTTACGGAACTATAGATGAGCTCAATTCATACATTGGGCTGATCCGGGACCAGGACATCGACATGTATTTCAAGGATATACTGCTGGAAATACAGGACAGGCTTTTCACGGCCGAATCCATCATCGCCTTGGATCCCGCGGCGGAGGCGACAATAAAATTACCTGAATTGAACGATGCCGACATCACTTTTCTTGAGCAGGAAATTGACCACATGAATGAAGTCCTGCCGGAACTGAAATCTTTTATCCTTCCGGGAGGGCACCCCGTGGTTTCTTATTGTCATGTTGCCCGCTGTGTTTGCCGTCGTGCAGAACGTCATACGATCCGCCTTGCCCGATCACAACCCGTAGAAGAAAAGGTCATACAATACCTCAACAGGCTATCCGATTTCCTGTTTGTCCTGGCCCGCCGTTTGGGAAAAGACCTCGGCGCTACTGAAACTGCCTGGAAAGCAAGAACTTAACCTTTATTTTTCAAGTAATAAATTCCTCTTGACTTTTATTTAAAAAAACATATTTTTGCAGGAAATTAAAACCTAATTTTAATGCTATGTACTGGACGTTGGAATTAGCTTCAAAACTGGAAGATGCTCCTTGGCCCTGCACTAAAGAGGAGTTAATCGACTGGTGCATCCGTTCAGGTGCCCCGGCTGAAGTGGTTGAAAATCTTAGAGAACTTGAGGACGAAGGAGATATCTATGAAAGCATCGAGGATATCTGGCCGGATTACCCAACCAAGGAAGATTTTTTCTTCCACGAAGACGAGTATTAAATCAAAGAGTTGATTAAATCTTATAGTGGCTGCCTGTCGAAAGGCAGCCTTTTTTATTTTCTGAAGAAAGTGAAATTCACCTTGCCATAATTCCTGTGCTGGAAGAAATTCGGAATAGTTGAAAAATCTTTACCCTTTGCATGCTCAATGATTAGCCAACCTCCCTCATGAAGAAGCTGCCTGTCAAAAACAATGTTGATCACATCCTCGATCCCCTCCAGTTCATAGGGGGGATCAGCAAAGATAAGGTCGAATTTCTCGCTGCAATGGTTCAGGAAGCCGATCGAGGACGACCTGATGGCTTTCATCCGGTCAAACCTCAGCTGGGTGGCGGTTTCGCTTATGAACCTGATACAACCGGGGTGGATATCGACGGAAATAATTTGTTGGCTGCCCCTGGAAGCAAACTCATATGAAATACTTCCGGTCCCTGCATAAAGGTCCAGGACACGGATATCTTCAAAATAAATATGATTGTCAAGGATATTAAACAGGCTTTCTTTGGCCAGGTCGGTAGTTGGTCTGACCGGCAGGCTGGCCGGCGCCGTAATTTTTCTTCCCCGGTGGGTCCCTTTTATGATCCGCATAGGGCAAGGGCGTATATTTCCTGATAGCGGTGCACAGGCAACTGGTGAAGCAAAGGGCTGTAATCAAAGGAACTGAGGCTATCAGAAAATGAAACCGCGCGTATATATTGCTCCAGCAGACGATGCGAATCAGAATCCACATCAAGCATGCCGGAAATAAATAGTTGCACAGTATCAGGACTTAGTTTTAACTGCTCAAGAGTATAAAGTGTGTAATAAAGCATATCTTCCTTGCCTTGGCAGGAATAAGAATTGAAATAGACGAGACGGGTGCCCTGAAAAGAGATCAGATCAATAAACCGGTCTCTCACATTCAGGAATAAGCATGCCGGTTCAGGGCTGATTTTATGATGGTGATATATAGCCCTGATCAGTACAGAACTACGGTGAAAAATAGCTGCTTCCCCGTAATTAACCTGAAGGACATCCAATAAACCCGGCGGAATTTCATAAACGTTATATGCATCGATTTCCTCTAACCTGTCCGCACTGACCTTCCCATTGCCTGTCAATCCGAAATTAAATTCCAGGTATTTTTTACTGTGGTCTGAATCGAATAAAGGAGCGGGAACCAGCGTATGCGCAGCTGTATCAAGGCCAATAACTACCGAAGAATATTTTTTTTGCAATATTTCCTCTTCCGAAATCAACTGTGAAATATCAGAATAAAAGGCCTCCTGGGTTTTGGGAGATGATGGCAGCCGAAAATCCGCCAATGCAACGAAAATGTTTTTTCCCGTATCGAGGATGCAATATTGCAGGGATTCCTGTCCTATCAGGATGAATAGTTTGCTGAAATATGCGGAAATGCGGCCGGATTCCGGGTCGAAATAACGGTCAGGCGACATGAAAGCATTCATTTCGGGCAGGGTATGCCGGCGGAACCATTTCCGTCAGTTAATCTCAAAGGTAATGATTATTCCCAATTCCCGTCAGTCGATGGTTCTTCCATCGATCCCACCTTCAATCCCGGGTAGCGATCGACATCTTCTTTTGATTTGGTAAGGTTGATGACTAATTGTCTGTCAAGGCCTCTCATGTAATTTGAATAAGGCGCTTTGATTTCATAGACCCCGACCTTAATACCCCCCCTGTCGATTTCGCCGGCGGCCAGATCAAATGTTATTCCATCCGAGAAAGGTATATATTTAAGGGAATCAAGATTGAAATTTGGCCTTTTGCTGAATAAAGAGTCTGCCACTTTCACATATCCAAGGGTATCGCTGATGGTTTTGCTGAAAGTCGTATCATTAGGGTCCGGGATCATTTTCACCATTGGTATTTCCCCGGTTTTCAGAAAATTGATCAGGGTTTCGAAACTGGCAGCGTATTTATTATGTTCTCTTTTATAAAATTGCTGGACGGTCCTCAGATCGATCAACCGTGCGATGACTTTTGCCTCCCTTTCGGCGGTGGCTTTATTAAACCTGACAGGCCGCATAATGCTTTCATAAATCATATACGCCAGAACAACAATGATGATGGAAAGAACCACCTTGATAATTGTATATTTCAGATTCATAAGATTTGGTTTTATTGCAAGGCAAATGTAAAAATATTTTTTTATCTGTCCCCGGATTTTTGTATATTTAGTACCGAAAACTTATAAAACCAGGCAGATCATCAATAATCCTGATGTTTCCCGTTTCTGTATCTATTTGGCAGTAAATATGCTGCAGGCCATTGGTAAGCATCAGAAAGCCAACTTTCATCGTGAAGTTATATCGGACAGCCTGGTCAAGGACATTTTGCGTGACAGCCACCGATGGTGATTTACATTCTACAACAAGCAGTGCCTGCCCGTTCCGGCCGAAGACGGCTATATCAAACCGTTTCCGGGTCTTATACAAACGGATCTCCGATTCTACACTGATCAATGATAAAGGGACCTGCTTTTCCTGTTTCAGGTATTGAATCACATGCTGCCTGACCCATTCTTCCGGTGTCAGGGCCACATATTTTTTTCTGACAAGATCGAAAATGACAGGCTTTCCATCATGATCTTTTATGGTGAATGTATAATCCGGGAAATTAAGTTTGATCATTTGCAGATAATATCAGTGTGAGTTCCTTGATTGGGACGGACAAATATAAAAAAAACGGCCTTCAGATTTTTATAATGGTTTTTGAGTTGTCCACCAGACTTTGTGCGAAAAAGCTAAATTTGCAGAAAAAACCAGGAATGAAAACCAAAGAGGATATTGTCAGGAACTGGTTGCCAAGGTACACCGGAAAGGCGTTAAAAGATTTCGGAAAGTATATCCTGTTGACCAACTTTGATCATTATGTCGATTTGTTTGCCGCCTGGCACCAGATCCCTGTCATCGGTAAAGACCGTCCGATGCCCAATGCCACGGCAAATGACATTACGATCATCAATTTCGGCATGGGGAGTTCCAATGCAGCAACAATCATGGATTTACTGGGGGCTGTTGAGCCCAGGGCAGCACTTTTCCTGGGCAAATGCGGTGGGTTGAAAAAAAAGAATGAGATTGGTGACCTGATCCTGCCTATCGCAGCTATACGCGGCGATGGTACTTCCGATGACTATTTCCCGCCCGAGGTGCCGGCATTACCTGCTTTTAACTTGCAAAAGGCGGTTTCCACTACCATCCGCGATCATAACCATGACTACTGGACCGGAACCGTTTACACTACCAACAGGCGGGTGTGGGAATATGATGAAGACTTCAAGGAGCATCTCCGCAAAATGCGCTGCATGGCCATCGATATGGAAACTGCAACACTCTTTATTGTTGGTTTTGCCAACGGTATCCCATCCGGCGCGCTTCTGCTGGTAAGCGACCAGCCCATGATCCCTGACGGTATCAAAACTGAAGAGATAGACCGGCAAGTCAACCGTGACCATGTGGAAGATCACCTCCGGATCGGGATCGACTCCCTGAACCAACTTATCAATGACGGCCTTACAGTAAAACACCTTCGTTTTTAATATCTTCTATGACTTTTGAACAGATTATCGGCGACATAAAACGGAAAATTTATCACCCTATTTATTTACTTCATGGGGAAGAGCCGTATTTCATTGATGTCATCACCGGGTTGATCGAGGAAAGTGTCCTCACCGATGCGGAAAAAGAATTCAACCAGACCGTGGTATATGGCCGTGAAACCGATCCGGGGGCGATCATCGATATGGCCAGGCGTTTTCCAATGATGGCTAATTACCAGGTGGTCATTGTCAGGGAAGCCCAGGATATCGAAAAAATTGAAAACCTGCAACCTTACGTGGAGAAGCCACAGCCATCGACTATCCTGGTCATCGCCCATAAATATAGAAAAATCGACCAGCGGAAAAGTTTTGCGAAAAGCGTCGAGAATGCCGGCGTGTTGTTTGAATCGGCAAGGATTTACGAGTACAAGGTGCCAGGCTGGATCAATGAGCAGATCGTGGAAAAAGGGTATTCCATCAAGCCGGAAGGCTGCCAGCTGCTCGCCGAGTACCTTGGCAATGACCTTGGCCGGATCAGCAACGAGCTGGAGAAGCTGCTCATCAACCTTCCGGCAGGAAGTGCCATCGACGCAGCGCTCATTGAACGGAACATCGGTATCAGCAAGGATTATAATATTTTTGAACTTCAGAACGCTCTTGGCGTCAAAGATGTGGCAAAAGCCAACCGGATCATCAACTATTTTGCTGCCAATACCAAGCAAAACCCCATGATCGTAGTCCTGACTGTGCTGTTTGGCTTCTTCATGAAACTGATGATCTACCACCAGCTTAAAGATAAATCGAAGAACAATGCCGCTTCGGTGCTTTCCGTGAATCCGTTTTTCGTAAAGGATTACGCCTTGGCTGCACAGAACTATTCATTCAGGCGTCTTCGTGCCATCATCGGCTTACTCCGTGAATATGACCTTCGTTTAAAAGGGATGAACAACGGTTCAACCGAAGAAAGTGAATTACTCCGGGAACTTGTTTACAAAATTCTGCACTGATGATTTTTACTTGAAAAGTCTTTCTACTTCCTCCTTGTATTTGTCGAGGATATAGGACCTCTTCAGCTTGAGGTTGGCGGTCAGCTCACCGGTTTCAAGGCTCCATTCATGGTCGATCAGCTCAAAATTCTGGATTTGTTCTGTATTTCCGAAGAATTTATTAAAATGACCGATTTCTTTTCTGAAACGCTTTTTGACGATGGGGTTTTTGATCATTTCCTTATCGGAGGAATATTCGATGCTTTTGTGTTCGCACCAGGAGCGGAGGTGGTTAAAATCAGGCACCACGAGGGCAGCGGCATATTTCTGATTTTCGCCCAGGATTATGATGCCGTCGATAAAATGTGATTCTTTGAATTTATTTTCAAGTAATTGGGGGCTGATATATTTGCCGAGTGAAGTCTTGAATATCTCTTTCTTTCGCCCGGTGATGCGCAGGTGGCCTTCAGGTTCCAGTTTTCCCACATCGCCGGTATGGAACCAGCCGTCAGGTTCAATAGCCTGGGATGTCATTTCAGCGTCCTTAAAATAACCCATCATGATGTTGGATCCTTTGGCAAGGATCTCTCCATCAGTAGCTATTTTGACATCGACATTACTCAGGGGTTTTCCCACTGTACCGAACATCCTTCCACCCTTTTCCAGTGTGTTGACTGCAATGACCGGTGAGGTTTCGGTGAGGCCATAACCTTCGAGGATGGGGATACCGGCAGCGGTAAAGATTTTAGCCAGCCTGGGCTGAAGGGCAGCGCCGCCGGATACGATTACCCTTACATTTCCTCCCAGCGCTTCGCGCCATTTAGTAAAAACGAGCCTATCCGCAAGCCTTAGCTGGGCCAGGTAGAGCCAGCTTTTGCCTTCGAGTTCATAATGGTTGGCTAAAGTGACTGCCCAGAAAAAAACACCTTTTTTAAAGCCTTTAAGCTGGCTTCCTTTAGCAATGATCTTGTCGTACACTTTCTCAAGGAGCCGCGGAACGGTAGTAAATATCTCAGGTTTGACCTCCCTGATGTTGTCGGCGATTGTTCCCATGTTCTCAGCGTAATAAATAGACATACCCAGGTAATGATAGGTGTAAATGTCCATCCTTTCATAAACGTGGCAGAGAGGGAGATAGCTGATACCTTTGCAACTTTCATCGACAGGGAAAATATGCTTCACCCCCATCACATTACTGAGGATATTCTGATGGGTCAGCATTACCCCTTTAGGGAAACCGGTCGTGCCGGAAGTATAAATCAGTGTTGCCAGGTCTTTGGGGGTTATGGCAGCTTTTAGCAATTCAACTTTATCCGGTTGGGGATTTGACCTGCCCAATTCGATCAGTTCGTCCAGAAGCTTCACCCCATCTATTGGTTTAAAGGTGAATATTCCCTGTATAGCAGGAATTTCAAGCAAGATATGCTCGATCTTGCGCATAATTTCCTTACCGGAAATAAATACGAACTTAACCTCTGAGTGGGCCAGGATGTACTTGTAATCAGATTCGCTGATAGTGGGATAGATCGGGACATGCACTGCGCCGATCTGCAAGATGCCCATATCGAGAAAGTTCCATTCAGGCCTGTTATTGGAGATCGTCGCGATTTTATCTCCCGGTTTGATCCCCAGGTAAAGTAATCCGTAGCTGATATTGGTGGCGGCTTCGATATACTGGTCGATGGAATATTTTACCCAAATTCCGCCTTCTTTTCCGGCAAGCACATCATCTTTCGGCTTGAAACTGTTTTTATAATAAGGAAGAAGATCAAAAAGCCTGGTAACTTCCATGTAATTTGGTTTGGAATCCTAAAAGCGTGCAAATATAATTAATTTATTTCTATATAGGATTTTAGATATGACTCGCCTGAAACGAGGCTTAAAAGTAATAAATGTTGAAATTAAAAAAACAAGAAAAAATCAGATTTTATGAAACGTTGTTACATTAGCCTGGGCCTGTGGCATTACCAGGATATCATTGACATTGACCCGCGCCGGAAGGGTGGAGATGAAATGGATGATCTCTGCGACATCCCCGCCCTGTAATGGCTCATAGCCTGAGTAAATCTGCTTTGCCCTTTCCATGTCTCCCTTAAATCTGACGTTTGAAAATTCTGTTTCAACAGCGCCTGGACAGATTTGGGTTACCTTGATACCATATTGTAAAAGATCGATGCGCATTCCTTTGGTCAGGGCATCTACCGCGTGCTTGGTTGCGGAATAAACACTGCCTTTAGCATAGACTTCTTTGCCGGCGATGGAACCAATGTTGAAAATATGGCCGCTCCCCTGCCTTATCATCCAGGGTATTATTTTCCTGGAAACATAGAGCAATCCTTTAATATTCGTATCAATCATGTTGTCCCAGTCGTCAGTGCTGGCCAGGTTGACGGGATCGAGACCGGCAGCCAGCCCGGCATTGTTTACGAGGATATCAATTTTTTTCCAATCCTCCGGAAGGCTGTCAAGGCTATTTTCTACCGCTGCTTTTTTCCTGACATCAAATGAAAGGGGATAAACCTCTGCCATGTATTTTCCCTTAAGCTCTGCTGCAATAATGGTCAGCAGTTCCTTTCTCCGGCCTGTAAGGATCAGCCTGTATTTTTCTTCAGCAAACCGGAAGGCGGTGGCTTTGCCGATCCCTGCTGTGGCTCCTGTGATAAGAATGGTTTTGGTCATGGTGTTTCTGTTTTATTTATTTCCGTGAGATAATGCTGAAACCAGCCGACCATCTCCCTTGTGGTTTCTTCATAATACTCTCCTTTTGCCCCGTAGCTATTCCCGTGCATCATTCCTTCATATATAATCAATTTGGAGATGACCTGGTTTTCCTGCAGGGCTGCGTACATTTTTTCAGATTGCCAGAGCTGGACGACAAAATCCTTATCCCCATGAATGAGCAGCGTTGGCGGATCATCGGGGCTGGCAAAGCCGACCGGGGAGACACTGGCTGCCAGTGTTGAGTCAAAGTCCAAAGCCGGGATCATGGCTTTCATAAAATCAGGGATGATCCTAAGGTCAGCCGGCGGGAAAAAAGCCACGATGGCGCTGACAGGGTGTTTATCCCCGGAAAGGCCCGCCATCAGGGCCAGTTGGCCTCCCGAGCTGCCCCCGAAAATACCTAAGCGGGCAGAATCAACGTTAAATTTCTCTGCGTTGTCATGGATATTCCATGCCCCGAGAATGATATCGTCGACCGTCTCAGGCAGCTTAAACTGCGGGCTGCTGCCATGCCGCAAGGCATAAACGGTGAAACCCGCATCAAGAAACGGCTTGTAATTCACCACCACGGAATCGGGCGGATTGTAGCGGGAATTCCAGCCACCGCTAACGATATGGATGATCCCGGCCCCATTGGCCGATTCCACGGGCTGGAAAACATCGTAGGTAAGCGCCATGCCTGCTTTATGCCCGTAAACGACATCGGGATAGACCCGGTAGTCCTTCTGGGCATTTATAAAAATCGGTAAAAGAATAAATACGAGATATATCAACCGGTTTATTATCATCTTTTGATTTAGTTTTCTATCAAACAATCCGGCATGCTAAAAGTTTAATTACTTACGGAATTTCAAGGGAAGCAGGACCGGGGTCCTGGATTTATAGTCACGATAATCCGGTCTTTTTTCAAGATGACGCTTTTCGATCATGGGTATACTGGCAAAGAAGAACATCAGGGTGATGGCAACCGGTCCGAGCAGAATCCACCAATTTTCACACCCTGCAGCAATAGCAAACATAGCCAGTCCCCACCAGGTAGATATCTCACCGAAATAATTCGGGTGGCGGCTATAATTCCATAGCCCGGTAGTAATGATCTTTCCTTTATTGACCGGCTTATTGCGAAATCTTCGTAATTGTTCATCGGCAATAAATGCATACAATACTGATCCAAACAGCACGATCGCTGCAAAAATATCCCATCCGTTCAGCGGATTACCACGGCTGGAAAAAACCGGCAACATGGCCATGCATCCCAGGTAAACCATGATGGTAGGGAAAAGATGGATGGCAAGGAAACTGATTAGCCAGTATGTTTTTCCGAATTTCTTCCTGAAACCGACATACCGCCAGTCTTCATGGCTGAATCCGGGCCAGTCGCGGTAAAAGTTCGAAGTCAGCCGGAGGCCATAAAGAAAAATTCCGGTCATCACCATCGATTGCCGCAAGTTCAGGCTTTCCATATTGAAAATGAAGAAATAAGCCATGGCAATCACAAACGGCTTGACGCTCCAGTATGGGTCATAAGCCGAGGAATTATTCAAAGCAAGAGAGAAGATAAAGACCACTAAAGTGGCCGAAAAGTCAGCTGCCGCTATCATGATCAGAGGATGGAATTGAGAGAAAAGCCTGGCAGTTATCACGGCTGAAAATATTGCCAGAACATAGATAAACAGGCTAAGCCAGATGCTCCCCGTGCGGTTGAGGGTCGTTTTTATCATCATGGGACGAAGATAGGAAAAGTTCAGAATCTCTTCGTATATCCATGGCAATATGGCAAAGTTCCTTTGTGCTCGTAATAATCCTGGTGGTAGTCTTCTGCCGGCCAGAAGGTTGTGGCTTTCGTGACTTTTGTGGCCACTTTAAAACCTTTGATTTTTAAAATCAAGATAAGATTTTCAGCCACTTTTTTCTGCTCATCGTTCAGATAAAATATTTCAGACCGGTACTGGTTTCCGATATCGGGGCCTTGTCCATTGATTTGGGTAGGGTCATGTATTTCAAAAAACAGTTTGGTAAGTTCTTCATACGTAACCTGCGACAAGTCGAAAACTACTTCTACCGCTTCGGCATGGCCCGTGTTGTTATAACAGACTTCCTTATAGGTAGGATTATCGGAATGTCCCCCGATATAGCCTGAGGTAACTGAAATAACGCCTTTCTTCTGCTGCATAAAGTATTCGACGCCCCAAAAACATCCCCCGGCATAAATCGCTTTTTCTTTTTTTACTTCGATATTTTGCTGAGAAGGAATGAAATTCATAGAAATCGAATTCACGCAGTGACGGGTATTTTTATCAGTAAAGCTCTCACCGGTGAACACATGGCCAAGGTGTGCACCGCAATTGGCACAGACGATTTCGGTGCGCATTCCGTCGGGATCAGGGATGCGTCTTACAGCGCCTTTGATCTCATCGTCAAAACCTGGCCAGCCGCAATGGGAATCGAATTTATCTTCGGATTTATAAAGGGGTGCATCACATTGCTTGCAGGTGTATGTGCCTGCTTCCTTGTTGTTCACGTATTTACCCGTCCCGGGCATTTCAGTACCTTTCCCGAGGATAACTCTCTCTTCTTCAGGTGTAAGTTTGTTGTAATTCATTATATTCTGGGCTAAATTCATCAGC
The DNA here is from genome assembly GCA_023229505.1 of Bacteroidales bacterium. Taxonomy (NCBI): domain Bacteria; kingdom Pseudomonadati; phylum Bacteroidota; class Bacteroidia; order Bacteroidales; species Bacteroidales bacterium. The sequence continues at coordinate 41,968 of JALNZD010000030.1, forward strand.
GGAATTAATAATATGAAGGTGAAAATTATTCTTGTTTTCATCTTAAAATCATTTCCTTATAAACGATTTTTCAAGAAAAATGTTTGATGATTTTTCAAAAATAGGGACGGCCGAAGAGGTGGAGCTTTTCTATTTCTTCAAAATCCAGTTCCGTGCGTTAATAAACGCCTCGATCCAGGGAGATACCTGGTCGGAATGCCTTTCTGATGGATAATACGCCCAGTTCCAGGGATGTATGGCCCTTTCAATGTGCGGCATCATCACCAGGTGACGCCCGTCGTGCGAACATAATCCTGCTGCTGCGTAATCCGACCCATTGGGATTGCCGGGATAATCTTCATAAGAAAACTTCACCGGGATATGGTATTTGCCTTCGTCATAAGGTAACTGGAACCGTCCTTCGCCATGAGCCACCCATATGCCTAACCGGGAACCGGCCAGGCTCTTCAGCATGATGCTCTTGTTTTCCTGTATATCGACATTCAGGAAAGCCGATTCAAACTTGTGTGAGGCATTTAGCAGCATTTTTGGCAGATGGGCATGCTCGGGGTAAACCAGTCCTAACTCTACCATCACCTGGCAACCGTTGCAGATACCCAGGCTCAGCGTATCGGGCCGGGCATAGAATTTATCGAGGGCCTCTTTAGCTTTGGGATTGAACAGGAAAGCCCCGGCCCAGCCCTTCGCTGAACCAAGAACATCACTGTTTGAAAATCCGCCTACAAAAACGATGAAGTTAATATCTTCCAGATTCTCCCGGCCTGCAATCAGGTCAGTCATGTGAACGTCCTTCACATCAAAACCGGCCAGGTGCATCGACCAGGCCATTTCGCGGTCGCCATTCACCCCTTTTTCCCTGATGATAGCTGCTTTGACACCGCCGGAATCCCTTCGCGACTGGACTATACCGTATTGATTAAACATTCCGGTGAAATTCGACGGGAACCTGTATGATAATTCCTGCGTTTTATAATTATCATAACGGATTTTTGCCAGTTCCGGGCCGCACTGCCTGCGGTCGAGCAGGTAAGAGGTCCGGTACCAGACATCCCTGAGATGGTCGACTTCGAAAATATAATCCCAGCTATCATGATGGATCTGGATTTTCCTCGTATCCGCCGGATTCCCGATAACTTTAAACTGCAGATGCTGTTTTTCGAGGAAACTGCAAACCTTTCCGGTTTCTTTCACCTGTATGACGACACCCGGTTTTTCATTCAACAGCAACCTGATAATATCTTTTTCACCCAATTTATCCAGGTCCAGTTTAAGTCCGGTATCATTCCGTCCGAAAGTCATTTCGAGCAGGGTGGTGATCAGACCGCCGGCTGAAATATCATGTCCTGCCAGTATGAGATTTTCCCGGATAAGTAACTGAATGGCTTCGAACGCCTTTGCGAAATAATCCGGATCGGGAACACCAGGCACTTTTGTTCCGATGGTATTAACTACCTGGGCAAAGCTGCTGCCACCAAGATGGAATTCATCTTTAGAAAAATCAATGTATATGATCGTACTGTCAGCATCTGGTTGCAAAACCGGTTCAACCACTTTCCGGATGTCTTCAACTTCGCCTACAGCGGATATGATCACTGTTCCGGGGGCAAATACTTTTTGGCCGTCGGGATATTTCTGCGTCATCGACAATGAATCCTTTCCGGTTGGGATATTAATGCCCAGGCTGATCGCAAAGTCGCTGATTCGTTTTACAGCGGCATACAGCCTGGCATCTTCACCGGGGTTCTTAGCCGGCCACATCCAGTTGGCGCTGAGCGAGACCCCTTTGAGCCCATCTGCAATAGGAGCCCATACGAGGTTCGTGAGGGCTTCGGCCACCGAAAGCACAGAACCCTTGCCCGGATCGGCCAGCGCAGCCACAGGAGCATGCCCAAGCGAAGTAGCCACACCTCTGATGCCCTGGTAATCGAGCGCAACCACCCCCAGGTTATTGAGCGGGAGCTGGATAACGCCGGCACATTGCTGCCTGGCTACCCTGCCCGTAACCGAGCGGTCGACTTTGTTAGTGAGCCAGTCTTTACAGGCTACAGCTTCCATTTGTAAAACCTGCTCCAGGTATTGATAAAGATTATCAGGATCGTATTGTGGTTCAGCAAATTTAACAGGCTCACTCCGGTCATCGAGGATAGTTTTCGGCGGTTTGCCAAAAAGATAGGCCATTTCCAAATGCATGGGCTTCTCCCCTTCTTTATTGATGAAAGAAAGGATGTGATCGCCGGTGGTTTTGCCCACTATATAAAGCGGGGCTCTTTCTCTTTCTGCAATGCGCTGCAGGAGCGGAAGGTCCTTTTCATGAATAATGAGCCCCATTCTTTCCTGTGATTCATTGCCGATGATCTCTTTATCGGAAAGGGTTGGATCGCCGATGGGGAGTTTACTCATGTCGATAGTCCCTCCGGTTTCTTCAACCAGCTCGGAGAGGCAGTTCAGGTGTCCGCCGGCACCGTGGTCATGAATGGAAATGACCGGGTTAGCGCCCGATTCGGCCATCGCCCTGATGGCGTTATAAACCCGTTTCTGCATTTCCGGATTAGCCCGCTGCACGGCATTCAGCTCGATCGTATTACCATATTCGCCCGTAGCAACTGAAGATACCGCTCCACCTCCCATCCCGATGCGATAATTGTCTCCGCCCAGGACTACGATCAGGTCGCCTGTTCCGGGAACATCTTTCAGGCTGTCTTCCAAAATTCCGGTACCGACACCACCTGCCAGCATGATCACTTTATCGTAGCCGAATGTTTTCCCGTTTTCCTGGTGCTCAAAAGTCAGCACACTCCCGCAGATCAGCGGCTGGCCGAACTTGTTCCCGAAATCGCTGGCGCCATTGGAAGCTTTAATCAGGATCTCTTCAGGGGTTTGATAGAGCCAATTACGCGGTTCGGTGCTTTTCTCCCATGATCTTCCGGGTGAAAGCCTGGAGTAAGAGGTCATGTAAACGGCCGTCCCGGCGAGCGGGATACTTGCCTTGCCCCCTGCCATTCGATCGCGTATCTCCCCGCCTGTTCCGGTGGATGCTCCGTTGAAAGGTTCGACAGTCGTAGGAAAGTTGTGCGTTTCAGCTTTCAGGGAGATAACAGAATTGATATCCCTTATCCGGAAAAAATCGGCCTTATCCTGTGTCATGGGAGCAAATTCTTCCAACACCGGGCCTTTAATGAAAGCCACGTTATCTTTATAAGCCGATATAATCCGGTTGGGATTTATTTTAGAGGTTTTTTTAATTAAGGAGAAGAGCGATTCCGGTTGCTCATTTCCGTCAATAATAAAAATGCCATTGAAAATCTTATGCCGGCAATGTTCTGAATTCACCTGTGCAAAGCCATAAACCTCGCTGTCTGTCAGGCTGCGTCCAAGTTTCCGGGCGCTTTCAAGGAGGTATTCCACTTCGTCATCACTCAGGGCAAGCCCTTCCTTGAGATTATAAACTTTGATATCCTTAATATAAATAATCGGTTCGGGTTGATGCTCTATGGTAAAAATACCCTGGTCAAGTCCCTTGTATAACCTTTGCAGCATAGGATCATGGGAAGCATGGGCTTCTGCCGGGATGAACTCTTCGATTCGTTCAATCCCCTCAATGCCCATATTTTGAGTTATTTCAACCGCATTGGTACTCCAAGGCGTGATCATTTCCTTTCGGGGGCCAATGAAATTTCCTTCAACCTGGTCCCAGAGCAGGATCGAAGCATCGCTGAAAAGCCAGGCAAGTTTCTCCAGGTCTTTTTTCGCCAGATGAATACGGCTACCAATTGCGTAGATAACTGAGTGGTTGTTTTGATAGAATATGACCATATAAAAGGACTTTTATGGTATTATTTTTTCTTTTTCAACTTCTGCAGGTTTTCCTGCGATATACCGAATTTTTCTTCAGTAGCATCATCGCCAACCGGTTCTGTATGGACCAATACATCATAAACATCCACCAGTTCCGTCCTGATTTGTTCTTCGACCTGGTGAGCCAGTTGATGGGCTTGCTTAACAGGAATATCCCCATCAACTTCCACATCCACCGCAACCACATACCTGTGCCCTATCTTCCGGACCCTTGCACGGTGGGGATTAGAAGCGCCTTCAACCTTTGAAATGGCTGTGAATATCCTTTCATAAACGCTTGCATCTTCAACGCCATCCATCAATTCAAGGCTTGATGCCCTGAAAATGCGATAGGCTACATACATTATCCAGAAACTGACAGCAAGTGCCGTAATTGTATCAAATATGGGCATCTTCATGATAAAAGTAAAGAAAAGGCCCACCAGTACGGCAATAGAAATTATCACATCACCCAGCATATTGCGGGCATTTGCCTGTAGCATCAGACTACCTGTCTTTATACCCACGTGGCCCTGATACCAGGCTAGCATCAGCTTCCCGAAGATGGAAGCAATTGTGACATAAATGGCCAGAAAAGAAGGGATGTCCCTTGGAATATCCTCGATCAGACGCTGGATGGTGGATATCGCTATTTGGGCACCGGCGAAAAAAACAATGAAGGCCAGCACTTTGGATGCGACTGTATCGGCCCTTTCATAGCCATAAGCATACTTAAGATCAGGTGGACGGGTTATAAGATAAGCTGTCAATAGGGTGATAACAGAGGCAACAATATCGCCTGCAGAATCGATCCCGTCGGCTACTACCGCAAGGCTTCCGGCGATTAATCCTATGACAATTTTAAGCACCGAGAGAAGCGCATTCCCGCCGATGCTGACCCATGAGGCCCGGACAATCAGCTTCTCCCTCCTTTCCATGCTATTTCTGTGCGGCCAGAAAACGTTCAGCTTCCAGGGCAGCCATACAACCGGTGCCGGCAGCCGTCACAGCCTGGCGAAATTTCCAGTCCTGCACGTCACCACAGGCAAACACACCCGGGATATTGGTTTCAGTGGAGTCAGGCCTGGTGATCAGATAACCCACTTCATTCATGTCCAGTATGCCTGTAAAAAGATCGGAGTTGGGCTTATGGCCAATAGCTGAAAAGTATCCGTCAACTACGAGTTTCTTTTGTTCGCCGTTCTTCACATTTTCGATGATGACGCCGGTTACAGCTTTATTAAAGCCTTCTTCTGTCCCAACGATCTCTTTCACAACATTATTCCAGTGAAGTTCAATATTTGGCGTTGTAGCGATCCTTTTCTGCATGGCTTTGGAAGCCCTCAACTCGTCCCGGCGGTGCACCAGGTGGACCTTTCGGCAGAGTTTGGCCAGGTAGGAAGCTTCTTCGGCGGCTGTATCGCCGCCGCCGACCACCACGACATCCTTTCCGCGAAAGAAGAATCCGTCGCAGGTAGCACAAGCGGAAACACCGGCACCCATAAAGCGTTGTTCCGATTCCAGTCCAAGGTATTTTGCTGTGGCGCCGGTGGCAATGATCAGCGTATCGGCCAGCATCATTTTGCCATCATCGGCTTTTACCATGAACGGGTGTTTGGAAAGATTTACTTCTGTAACAATACCAAAACGAATATCGGTACCAAAACGCGCAGCCTGTTTTTTAAAATCTTCCATCATTTCAGGTCCCATTACTCCATCCGGGTATCCCGGGTAATTCTCAACTTCCGTTGTGGTAGTCAATTGGCCACCGGGCTGAATGCCTTCATAAATTACAGGATGCAAATCAGCCCTGGCGGCATAAATTGCAGCAGTATAACCAGCAGGACCCGATCCGATGATCAGGCAGTGTATGTGTTCCATGTTTTCGCTCATGAATTGGTTTGTTTGTATGATGGGGCAAAGTTAGGAAAAATAGTCAATGGTCATTGGTCATTAGAAGGTCATAAAGTAGTCATTGAGTAGTCACAATTTAATAAATCCTAACCAATGACTAATGACTATCTTTGCACCATGACAGATAAATCGAAACAGAAATCTTCAAGGTCATGAGAATTATTTTACGCTTGCTTGTTTACACTTGTGCCGTCCTGATCACGGCCTGGCTTTTACCGGGAGTAAATGTGGAAAATTTCGCCACTGCGGTCATGGTAGCGATTGCCTTAGCAATCCTTAACACATTCATCAGACCAGTACTGATCTTCCTGACCATCCCTGTCACGATTGTCACGCTGGGATTCTTCCTATTGGTCATCAATGCGCTGATCATCATGCTGATCGGCAGGATAGTCCCGGGATTTGTTGTGGAAGGTTTCTGGTGGGCGCTTCTCTTCAGTGTGATCCTGAGTATCATTGCTGCTTTGTTTGGAACAAGTTCAACAACGATTGTAAGACGACACGAACATGAAAAACCGTCCGATAATTTCAAAGCCTGAACTGGAGACTATAATCCGGAAATGCCAGACCTGCTGTATTGCCATGGTCGACCCTGAAGGAAAGCCTTATGTTATACCGATGAATTTCGGTTTTGCCGGTGATCATGTCTATTTTCACGGATCGGCAAAGGGTAAAAAGGTTGATGTATTGAAAAATAAGGCTGATGTGTGTATTGTTTTCAGCACCGACCATGAGTTGCGTTATGTGACAGAAGAGGTAGCCTGCAGCTGGAGCATGCGGTACCGGAGTGTGCTGGTGCACGGAAAGGCCGAATTTGTAGAAGATCCGGAAGAAAAGATCAATATCCTGAATATCATCATGGCGCATTATGCCGACCGGAAGTTTGATTATAATGCCCCTTCAATAAAAGAAGTGATGGTTTTTAAGGTCCCGATCAAAAAAATGGAAGGACGAGTCTACGGGTATTAGTGTTAAGTTTTGAGGTTTAAGGTTTAAGTTCGGGTATTTTTATTATTCGGATACTTAACACGCAAACCGCAATTCCTAATCCGGCTCCCCATATGGCGCCCACGATGACATCTCCGGGGTAATGAACGCCCAGGTAAACCCGGCTATAGCATAGAAATAAAGCCCAAACTATAATCAGGGGGGTGAAGAACCTGATCTTTTTCCAGAGCAGTAATGAAAGAAACGTGGCCAAAGCAAAGGAATTGCTGGCGTGGGAAGAGATAAACCCATATTTGCCGCCGCAGTGGCCGTTTACCAGGTGGATAATTCCTTCCAGATATGGTTCGTGGCAGGGCCTCGGCCTGTGGAATACATGCTTGAATAGATGTGTGGTTGATAAATCGCTGAGGACAATGGCAAGTCCTGCTAAAAGAACCAGCACCCATGCCCTCTTACCGTAATGTCTGAATAGAAGGTAAGCAAAAAAAATATATAAGGGAATCCAGATCCATTTATCAGAAGCCCAGAACATAAGGAAGTCGAAGAATGAAGAATGGGCGCCATTGATGGCAAGGAAAATATCAGTATCGATTGATTTCAGTTGTTCCAACATGGCCCTGATATTGATCAATCATCCGAATAACGGTTCAGTTCCGTCCAGATCATATCTTTTAACTTCATCATCCCTTCGCCGGTTATAGAAGAAATGAAGATAGTTTTGACTTTAGGAAGTTCCAGTTTCATTTCTGTTTTCAATTCAGCATCGAGCAGGTCAGATTTGGATATGGCCAGTAGCCTGGGTTTGTCGATCAATTCCGGGTTGTACTGTTTCAATTCATTCAGGAGAATGTCATATTCATTAATGATGTCTTTTGAATCAGCCGGGATAAGGAAAAGTAGTAAAGAATTCCGTTCGATATGCCTTAAAAAGCGAAGCCCGAGGCCCCTTCCTTCATGGGCGCCCTCAATGATACCGGGGATATCGGCCATGACGAAGGATGCTCCGTCGCGATAGGAAACGATGCCCAGATTGGGTGTAAGCGTAGTGAAAGGATAATCGGCAATTTCAGGTTTAGCAGCCGACACCACCGAGAGCAAGGTAGATTTGCCAGCATTGGGAAAACCGACCAGGCCGACATCGGCCAGTATTTTCAGCTCCAAAATCATCCAGCCTTCCTGCCCCGGTTCGCCGGGTTGCGCAAACCGGGGGGTTTGGTGGGTGGATGTTTTGAAATGATCATTACCCAATCCACCCCTTCCACCGGGCATCAGGATCTTAGTCTCATCATGTTCTGTGATCTCGAAGAGGACATCTTCTGTTTCGACAAGTTTAGCCACTGTTCCCAGTGGCACTTCGATGATCTTATCTTCGCCGTATGCGCCGGTACTCAATGATTTGCCACCGGATTCGCCATTACCTGCCTTCAGGTGTCTGGTAAATTTAAGATGAAGCAGCGTCCAGAGCTGCTTATTGCCTTTCAGGATAATATGGCCGCCCCTTCCGCCATCACCACCGTCAGGACCTCCTTTGGGAATATATTTCGCGCGGTTGAGATGCTTTGAACCAGCGCCTCCCTTACCTGATTGGCAATGGATCTTAACGTAATCGACGAAATTGGGGGAAGACATGATAAGGTATTAAGCTATTTTGCAAAGATAAGCAAATCTTTCATGACACTAACAGGTCTTCGACGCTGTCAGGTCATAAGGTCGTTTGGGACCTGAAAGCGTCGTCAGACCTTTCAGCGTCCTAACAGATTTTATAAATATCGGCATAGTTCCGTCCGAAACCATCATAATCCAAACCATAGCCAACAATGAAATCGTTAGGTATCTCCAATCCCAGGTAATCGATCCGGAAGTCCTCCCTGAAAGCGGTTGGTTTGAATAGGAGAGCGACGAGTAAAACCTCGGAAACGCCCTGATACATGAGTTTATTGATGAGGTACTGCATCGTGGTCCCGGTATCGATAATATCTTCCAGAATGACCACCGTTCTTCCCCTGAGCTTTTCGTTCAGGCCGATCAGTTCCTTCACCTCTGAAGTGGTTTCCGTGCCTGAGTATGAGGCCAGTTTTACAAAACTGATCTCGCTTTCGATTTCAATTTTCCGGTAAAGGTCGGCGGCAAAAATGAAAGCACCGTTTAGTACAACAAGGAAGATTGGCTTTTTACCTTTAAGGTCCTGGTTCAGCTGAAGCGCAATTCTTTCGACAGCTTCATTGATTTCTTCGGCTTTAATTGAAAGTTTAAATTCCTTATCTTTGACTTTAATAGTTTTCATGGAATAATGATAAAGTGGTTGGATTAATTAAGCGTATAAAAATAAAGTTATTTCGCAAAGTTACGCGGAGTAGACGCAAAGTTTCGCAAAGGAATCTTGTTTTTAATTCCATATTGGTTCAAGGATTCCAAATATCAAATTTCAATTTTCGAATAACAAATTCCCGGACTTAAACCTTAACACTCAAAACTTAAAACTTATAATATGGTTCCTCTTGTCAGCATAATCATGGGCTCCACTTCCGATCTCCCGGTGATGGAAGAAGCGGCCAAAGTACTGAACGAACTTCAGATTCCTTTTGAAATGAATGCATTATCGGCCCACCGGACGCCTGACAAGGTGGAAGAGTTTGCCAAATCAGCGGCTGGCCGGGGCATCAAAGTTATCATTGCCGGGGCCGGCATGGCAGCTCATCTGCCGGGTGTCATCGCCGCCATGACTCCGCTACCCGTCATTGGCGTGCCGGTAAAATCCTCTCTTGACGGGCTGGATTCGTTACTGGCCATTGTCCAGATGCCACCGGGAATTCCTGTTGCAACGGTTGCTATCAATGGAGCCCGGAATGCTGGAATTCTCGCTGCACAGATCATTTCGACCGGAAATGAGGAAATTATGAAGAGAATAGTTGATTTTAAGGAAGATTTGAAAGATAAAATCATCAAGGCAAATGAGGAGATGGGGAAAGTGAAGTTTGATTTTAAAGTTGACAGTTGAAATTGGTCAGATTATTTATAAAAACGGTATATAGTTATAAAATTAAATGTTAGATAAAAAATTAATAATGCTTCAAAACAGCCTAAAATAATATGAAAACATTTAATTTCAGAAGAAAGATAGAAAAATATAACTATAGAAAACAATGCAGCGAAGCAAAAAAGCAATATATCCACAATCAATTGAATAGTTTTGTTTGTATTTCGATGATGAGTCAGTTTATGATAATCTTCCCAATTTGGAATCAGACTTATAGTTGAGTCAGAATTGGAATTTTCAATTTTCGGAATCAAAATTTTCTTAATATATAAACCAATTTCTGATACTTTTACATCATTCATTAAATATGTCCAACCCAGTACTATAGATACAAATGGAATTATAAGTAATGCCATATTGTATTCGGGTTTTTCTAAAATGAAAGCAAAAACACCACCAAATACACCTAGTGTGATGTATATCATATGATCACGAAATTCTATCCGTTTGTTTTGTTCATCTTTTAACTTTTCATACTCCTTTATAAGAAAAAAAACTTTTCTGTTTATTAATTCCATGTTTTTAAGTTTTTTAGTTACTGTTCAGCGGTTATGAACATATTAACAGACCAAAGATAATGAAAGAGTACCTGACCAAAGAACGTTTTATAACTTTATTTGACATGGGGTTAATATTTTCCGATACTTGCATTGATGAAAAT
>JALNZD010000031.1 GCA_023229505.1 Bacteroidales bacterium
TCCTCCGGATATTTTTATTGATAAGCTGAACCAGTGATTTCTGGTAGAAAACTTCTTTAACGACCGGCTCCTGCATGAGGGTGCTTTCGATCAGCTCCAGGCTATCGACGTTGGCATAGACTGCCCTTACTCTCAGGTCAATGGATGGAGGGAGCGGGTTGTAGCCGAGGAAATCGATAAAATCCTCGCCCAACTCTGCCGTAAGTTCTCTGGCAGCCTGTTCAGGGGAAATATATTCTGAAGTTTTGACAAAAGCCTTGGCATTGAGACGTTTCTGGAGCAGGATAATATCTTCAACCGGGGCATCTTCTTTGATATAAACCCTGAAACCAATATTCTCCCTGACATAATCAGAAAGTTTTTTGGCGTGAAAAACGGTCAGGGCCAGCAAACCCAGCATTAGCAGAACAAGTGTTATACTCACTACCGTGGTGGCCACACTTGAATGGTATCGTCTGCGGGAATATTTTTCTTCCATGCTCGTCATGGCACGAAGATACCAAATATTCTAAAACAGACCTTCCTTAAATTTTCCTAACTTCGCAGCCTCAAAGATTACAGAACCAACATCCTGAACCATTTATGGAGTATAATTTCAACGAGATCGAAAAGAAATGGCAGCAATATTGGCGGGAGCACAAAACATTCAAGGCTTTCAATACTTCTGACAAGCCCAAATATTATGTGCTCGACATGTTTCCATATCCATCCGGGGCAGGATTGCATGTGGGACATCCGCTGGGTTATATAGCTTCCGATATTTACACCCGTTACAAGCGTTTGCAGGGATTTAACGTACTCCACCCGATGGGATTTGATGCCTATGGCCTGCCGGCAGAGCAGTATGCCATACAGACCGGCACCCATCCGGCCGAAACCACAGCTAAAAACATTGTCCGTTACCGTGAACAACTAGATCAGATCGGCTTTTCGTTCGATTGGGACCGTGAAGTGGTGACCAGCGATCCGTTTTATTACAAATGGACACAATGGACTTTCATCCAGCTTTTCAGGCACTGGTATAACCAGGCGACAAACCGGGCGGAGCCTGTGGAACAGCTTATCACTGTATTTGAAAGCCATGGCAACGCAGATGTGAAAGCTGTTTGTGATCCTGTGGAAAGTTTCACGGCGGCCGATTGGAAAGCAATGACCGAAAAGGAACAGCAGCAGGTTTTAATGAATTACCGCCTCGCTTATTTGTCAGATACCTGGGTGAACTGGTGCCCGGCGCTGGGAACCGTTTTGGCCAATGATGAAGTGAAAGATGGATTCTCGGAACGTGGGGGCCACCCGGTGGAGCGTAAACAGATGAAACAATGGTCGCTGCGAATTTCAGCGTATGCCCAGCGGCTGCTAGACGGGCTCGAGAAACTCGAATGGACGGAGTCACTGAAAGAAGTGCAGCGAAACTGGATCGGCAGGTCGGAAGGGGCTTCGGTGCGTTTTAAGCTTTCCACGAGGAACCTTAACAGTAATCTTGCCGGAACCACCATTGAAGTATTCACCACCAGGCCCGATACCTTGTTTGGCGCTACTTTCATGGTAATGGCCCCGGAACACGAACTTGTCGGACAAATTACGACATCTGATCGAAAAGAGCAGGTGAACGGCTATATCGAATTGGCGAAAAACCGCTCCGAACGCGACCGGATGACGGAAGTGAAGCGCATCACCGGTGAATTTACCGGGGCTTACGGAATCAACCCGTTGACCGGGAAGGAAATCCCGATCTGGGTGGCGGATTACGTCCTTTCGGGTTACGGAACAGGCGCCATCATGGCAGTGCCGGCGCATGACAGCCGCGACTTTGCCTTTGCACGTCATTTCGGGCTTCCTATCATACAGGTAGTCCGCAAGGAAGATGAAGTTCCGGTTGACACCAGCCAATGGTCAGAATCTTATGATGCCAAAGAGGGCATTATGATCAATTCCGGATTCATCAACGGGATGAAAGTCACGGAAGCCATCAAAGCGACCATTCGCAGGATCGGGGAGCTGGGCGCCGGTTACGGTACGGTGAATTACCGGCTGAGGGATGCTATTTTCAGCCGCCAGCGTTATTGGGGAGAACCATTCCCGGTTTACTACAAGGATGGGATGCCTTACCCGCTGGATATAAGCAAGCTGCCGCTGGAACTGCCGGCAGTTGACAAGTATCTCCCCACCGAAACCGGGGAACCGCCGCTGGCAAGGGCAAAGGATTGGAAAACCCCTGAAGGCTGGCCGCTCGAAACGAATACCATGCCCGGGTTTGCCGGCTCCAGCGGGTATTACCTGCGATATATGGATCCGTGGAACGACAAAGCTTATTTTTCAAGGGAAGCCAATGAATATTGGCAGGATATCGACCTGTACGTCGGTGGCGATGAGCACGGGACCGGCCACCTGATTTATTCCCGCTTCTGGAATATGTTCCTGTATGATATAGGGCTGGTCTGCCGGGAAGAACCTTTTAAAAAACTGATCAACCAGGGAAAGATCCAGGGCAGGTCAAGTTTCGTTTACCGCATCAACGGGACCAATACTTTCGTTTCTTATAACCTCAAAGACAATTACGAAACATCAAGCCTCCATGTCGATATCGAAATGGTTGACAATGATATCCTTGATATCGATGCTTTCAGGAAATGGCGCTCTGAATATAAACACTCAGAATTCATCCTGGAAGATGGAAAATATATCTGCGGATGGGAGATCGAAAAAATGTCGAAATCCAAGCATAATGTGCAAAGCCCGGATGACATGATCGCGAAATACGGGGCAGATACGCTTAGGATGTATGAAATGTTCCTTGGGCCTGTCGAACTCTCCAAACCCTGGGATACGAAAGGAATTGAAGGCGTTTTCAGGTTTCTGAAGAAATACTGGCGCATGTTTTATGATGAAAAAGGTGATTTTGCTGTTTCCGGTGATCAGCCAACTCCCGCTGAGCTTAAAATTCTTCATAAAACCATTTTGAGGATCAGGGAAGATATTGAACGTTTTTCATTCAATACCGCTGTTTCCAACTTCATGATCTGCGTGAATGAGCTGACAGACGTGAAATGTAACAAGCGCGAAATCCTGGAACCGCTGAATATCCTGATATCTTCCTTTGCCCCTCATATAGCCGAGGAACTCTGGTCTTGCCTGGGTTATACCGAAAGCATAACTTTCGCAGGTTTCCCTGAATTCAACGAAGAATTTATCCGGGAAAATACGTTTAACTATCCTGTGTCGTTTAATGGTAAGCTAAGGTTCCAGCTTGAACTTCCTGTAGGTATCACTCTGCAGGAAGCTGAAGCCGCGGTAATCACCGCACCTGAGTCACAAAAGTGGCTGGGCGGGAACCCGCCTAAGAAGGTGATTTTTGTGCCAAAGAAGATTATCAATGTAGTAATATGAATTTCAAATTTCAAATTTCAAATTTCCTGCTCTTCTTCTTGCTATCACTGATGATCTTCGGGCAGAATGAATTCAGAAAGGTAGAAAACGAGACCTTTTTGCCTGGTGAATTCCTGAAATACAGGGTTTTTTATGATTCCTGGATAACATATTCTGTGACGGCGGGTTATGGTACGATGGAGATTGATCCTGAGTTTGTGAAAACAAACGGCCGGGAAACATATCATATCACCGTGACAGGTAATTCCGCCGGCCTGTTCAATTTGTTTTACAAGGTCCGCGACCGTTTTGAAACCTTCATTGACCGGGAAGGCATGATGCCCCTGAAGTTTGTCCGCCGCACCCGTGAAGGGAGTTATAAAAAGGATGATGAAGTATTATTTGACCACAACCTGAAAACAGCACGGAGCAAGCGTGCCATAAAAGAGATAACACCTTATGTGCAGGACATCGTTTCGGCCTTTTATTTTGTGCGGACATTGAATTTTGATACGGCTGAAGTGGATGATAAATATTACCTCGATTTTTTTCTGGATGACTCCCTTTACCACAGCGAAATTGTTTTCATGGGAAGAGAATTGGTTGATACTGAATACGGAGCGATCCAGTGCATGAAATTCAAGCCCCGTGTGGCCGTGGGGGAAATCTTCCAGGATCCTTACCCGATGGAGCTCTGGGTAAGCGATGACCGCAACAAGATTCCAGTCCTGATGCGCTCAGCGGTTTTCATCGGCTCGGTAAAGATCGAACTGGTGGAGTACCGGGGGTTGCGGTATCCTTTCGGAGAAAACAGTTCAAATTGATTCATATCATTAAAATACAAACCTCATAATTATGCAAAAATCCATATTAATGCTGCTTCTCCTGGGATTCAGCTTGTCGTCTTCATTAGGACAAAATTCTTACGAAAACGAATGGAAAGAAGTGGAATCATTGGTCCGTAAAGGCCTTCCGCAGTCGGCCCTGAAAATTGTCGATTCCATTTATCTCCAGGCCAAAACCGGCAACAATGCCCCGCAATTCCTCAAAGCGGCCTTGTACCAGATCAAACTGAGATCGGATTACCAGGAGGACTTCATGGAAAGCAGCCTGGAGCAGATCGGGCAGGAACTGGAAAACAGCAATTCCCCGGCCAGGCAGATCCTGTATTCTGTGCAGGCTGAACTTTATTGGCGTTATTACCAGGGTAACAGGTATAAATTCATGGAACGTACAAGGATTTCCAACCCTGACCCGAAAGAAATCAAAACCTGGGATCTACAGACGATGGTGAATGCGGTTTCCCAAAACTATCTGGCTTCAATTAATGATGCAGAACAATTAAAGAAGATCAAACTTGATGAATTTGATCCTATCCTACAGACGGAAAAAGGTTCCAAAATTTACCGGCCGACCCTTTATGATTTTCTGGCGCATCGCGCACTCGAATATTTCATGAATGAAGAGCCTGCGGTTATCAAACCTGCTGCAGGATTCTATCTCGATCAGGAAGTATTCTTTGCCCCGGCCGCGGATTTTGCTGCATATGAATTGAATCCGGCAGGGAAGGATGACCTGAAATGGCAGGCATTGTCGGTTTTCCAGGAATTGATCCGTTTCCACCTGAATGATAAAGATCCTGCCGCCTTGATTGATGTTGACCTGCTCAGGATAAAATTTGCGGATCAATATTCGGTGTTGCCCAATCATCATGATCTATACCTGAAAGCATTGCAAAACCTTCAAAGCAGTTATCCAACCGACCCGCATTCCGCCGGCGTAGCTTATGAGATTGCCCTCGAATACAATAGAAGAGGTGCTGAATATAACCCGCATTTATCTGATAATAACCGCTGGGCAATAAAAAGTGCGAAAGAAACCTGTGAAAAAACTATAAGCAATTTTCCCGGCAGCGACGGGGCTCAGAACTGTTCGATACTGCTCAGCCAGATTACTGAGCCATCCCTGGCTTTTACTGTTAATTATGCCAATCTGCCTGATCTTCCCTTTTTAGGTTCCCTTACTTTCAAAAACACTTCAACATTGTTTTTCAGGGTGATCAGGATCAGTCCGGAGGAAGACCGGGACCTTCGTCAAAAGGAGCGTGGCGAAACCATCATCTCAAAATACAAGTCAATCAGGCCTGTTAAAGAATGGACACTGAAATTACCCGAAGAAGGTGATTTTCAGGCACATAACACACAGATCAGGATTCCGGCCCTTCCCAAGGGATATTACGTTATCCTTATTTCGGATAACCAGGATTTTTCTATTGATGGGAAGTCAGTCGCTTATACATCTTGCTGGATTACCAGTATCAGCTATATAAGTGAGGGCAATCAGCCGGACGGCAAAATGGAATTTTTTGTGCTCGACAGGGATAAGGGAACACCCCTTAAGGAAGTTAAAGCACAGGCCTTTGTCAGGGAGTATGATTACCTATCAAGGTCATACAACAATAAAGCGTTCAATTTCTTTTATTCGGATGATAAGGGTTATTTCTCGATTCCATCTTATGCAAGTGTTTCCAAGTCTTTTTATCTGGAATTTACTCAAGGTGACGAACTCTTCTACACCGAAAACTATTTTCATCTCTATCCGCCTCACAATGAGGAGAAAACAAGGGTGACCACCCATTTCTTCACTGACCGTTCGATATACAGGCCAGGGCAAACGATTTACTTTAAAGGCATTGTCCTTGAAAATACCGGTGCGA
This sequence comes from Bacteroidales bacterium, assembly GCA_023229505.1. Lineage (NCBI taxonomy): Bacteria > Pseudomonadati > Bacteroidota > Bacteroidia > Bacteroidales > Bacteroidales bacterium. The sequence goes on from JALNZD010000031.1 coordinate 6,083, forward strand.
AAAGTGAGATCAAACCTGATTTCACTACGGTTGTGACTTTCTATGATGTCAATAACCAGAAAGTTTCCGAATTAGCCATGACAACCAACGAATTCGGCTCTTTTAACGGAACTTTTACGGCACCTTCCGGGGGTCTTACAGGTGAAATGAGCATCCGAAGCGAATCAGGAAATGTGAGTTTTTCTGTTGAAGAATATAAAAGGCCGCGTTTCAGGGTAGAAATAGATCCGCTGGAAGGGAGCTATAAACTGAACGAAGTGGTGAATGTTACCGGTAAAGCAATGACCTATGCCGGCAGTGCAGTAGACCAGGCTGAGGTGACTTACCGGGTGGTCCGGACCGCCAGGTTCCCCGTCTGGCGTAGCTGGTGGAACTGGTTCCCGGCTGTTCCGGAAGTGGAGATCACGAACGGCAAAACGGTTACTGTTGCTGATGGGTCTTTCCGTGTGTCGTTCAATGCAATCCCTGACCTGCAGGTTGATAAGAAATTCCAGCCCGTTTTTAATTATACGGTTTATACCGATGTTACCGATATGACAGGTGAAGTTCGCTCCGCGGAAGAAAGCCTTTCGGTTGGATATCAGTCCTTGTTGATGGATCTGAATATCCCGGAAAAACTGGACATCAGCAAAAATAAATCATTCAGAATGACGGTGACAAACCTTAACAATCAACCTGTTACCACAGATGTAAAGATTACCGTTTATCCGCTTGATGCCCCTGCCAGGCTGATCCGGGAGAGATCATGGGGAAGGCCGGATGTGTTTGTCATGAGCAGGGATGAATTTCTGAAAGAATTTCCTTATACATTATATGATAATGAGAATGATCCGGATACCTGGAAGCGAAAAGACATCTTATTGGACAAAGCTTTAAATTCGGGGAAAGACTCCGTTTTCACGATTGAAAACCTGGGTGACTGGATGGAAGGCGAATATTTGCTGATCATAGAAGCTACAGATGCTTTCGGGGAAAAAGTGGAGGTAAAAAAATATTTCACGGCATTCAACCCGGAAAACAAGCAAATGCCATCAAACCGGCCATTCTGGCATGCCATGCTGAAGAACAGCGGCGAGCCGGGCGATACGGCCTCATTTATCGTTGGAACGGCAGAAAAAAATGTAAAGCTGCTTTATGAGGTTGTGAATAATGGCAAATTGATCAGCCGGAAATGGCTGGACCTTAACCAGGAAAAAACAAGGCTGGAAATACCCATCCGGGAAGAATACCGGGGTAATTTCTTTGTGAACCTGGCCTTTGTAAGAGGTAACCACAGTTACCAGCTTACGGAAAAGATCACCGTACCTTTTACTGATAAGGAGCTGAAAATCACCACAGAAACATTCCGCGATAAGCTGACGCCCGGGCAGGAAGAGGAATGGAAACTGCGGATAACGGGGATGAAAGGTGAAAAAGTGGCCGCCGAACTGCTCGCTTCGATGTACGACGCTTCACTCGATGCTTTCAGGGAGCATCAATGGATATTTGAGCTCTACCCGTTCCGGAACAGCTCAGGTGGCTGGAATGTTATGGATGCTTTCACGCAGGCTAACAGCCATTTGGTTTCCCAAAAGCCCCGGCTCGATCTTTCACCGGCTATCCAGTCTTATGATCACCTCAATTGGTTTGGCTTTAACTATTATGGTGGGCCTTATCCGCGGTACATTGACGGAATGCAGCTGAGGTCGGCCATGGCAGTGCCCGGAATGGATGGCAAGGTAGAAAAAAATGTTGCAGAAGCAATAATACCTATTACAGGCCAGGAAAAACCTGAAGAGCCGGTAAAAGTAACCGTGAAAACCCCGGAAGTGCCCATCCGGAGAAATTTTGCAGAAACGGCATTCTTTTTCCCGGCATTAAGGACAGATGAGAATGGTGATGTCATTTTAAAATTCACCGTCCCAGAATCCCTGACAGCCTGGAAAATGATGGCCCTGGCCTATACTAAAGATCTGAAAATTGGCCAGTTGGAAAAAGAAATTGTCACCCGAAAAGATCTTATGGTGATGACCAATGCCCCCCGCTTCTTCCGGGAAGGCGACCGGATCGCTTTCTCGGCCAAAGTGGTCAGCATGGCGGATATCAAGCTGCAGGGACAGGTGCAGGCTGAATTTTTCGATGCCTATACAATGAAATTGATCGATACATTGATGGGAAACCTGCTTAAAAGCAGGGACTTTTCAGTCGAGACAGGCAACAGCGGGGTTTACCGTTGGGATATCAGCATACCCGATGGCGTTGAAGCCATCGTATGCCGCGTAAAAGCAACAGCAGGCGATTTCGCGGACGGCGAAGAGATAGTCGTGCCGGTATTGCCGAACCGTATGCTGGTCACTGAAACCCTGCCATTGCCTATTAGCGGAAAAGGAACGAAGAACTTTAAATTCAGCAAACTGGCAGAATCGGGCAAATCAAACACCATAAAGAGTTACAGGTTAACACTGGAGTTTACTTCAAACCCCGCCTGGTACGCGGTACAGGCATTACCGTACCTGGTCGAAAACCCTCACGAGAGTTCAGATGGCCTGTTTTCGCGATATTATGCCAATTCCCTGGCTGCTTTCATTGCTAATTCCAATCCAAAGATCAGACAGGTCTTTGAAAACTGGAAGAACCTCACGCCGGATGCCCTGCTTTCAAACCTGGAGAAAAACCAGGAGCTGAAAGCTGTCCTTATTGCCGAAACCCCCTGGGTGATGGAAGCCAGGAATGAAACGGAACGCAAGAAGCGCATCGCCCTGCTCTTTGACCTCAACCGGATGGCCAATGAACAGCAGGCTTCCCTTGAAAAGCTCCGGCAGATGCAATCTCCCAATGGTGGCTGGTCATGGTTTGAAGGCATGCCCGATAACCGCTATATTACCCAGCTTATCGTTACAGGCTTTGGCAAACTGCAACAGCTGCAAGTGATTGACCTGAAACGGGAACCAAACCTGGTTAATATAATCCAGCGGGCTTTCTCTTACCTGGACGAGCGGATAAAAGAGGACTACAATTATATCGTCGAGCATGATAAAGACAAGTTGAATGAGAATCATCTCGGCTGCACGCAGGTTCAGTATTTGTATGCTTACAGTTACCTGAGAGATTTTGTTGAAATCAATTCTGCAAGCAAGGATGCTTTTGAGTATTTCAAAGGCCAGGCGGCACAATACTGGATTGACCAGAATAAATATATCCAGGGGATGATAGCGATTGCCCTGAACCGGATGGGATTTGCGGATACACCGACCGGAATCGTCAACTCATTGAAGGAGAATGCGCTGTTTTCGGAAGAGATGGGTATGTACTGGCGTGATGTGGAGGGATATTACTGGCAGGAAGCGCCGGTGGAAAGGCAGGCGATGCTGATCGAAGCTTTTTCGGAGGTAACCAATGACCAGGTTGCAGTGGAGCAGATGAAGATGTGGCTGCTCAAGCAAAAGCAGACACAGGACTGGAAGACCTCGAGGGCTACGGCCGATGCGGTTTACGCCTTGCTGCTTCGCGGTGTTGACCTTTTAGCCAGTAACCAGCTTGTGGAAGTCACGATGGGAAATGAAAAGATCGACCCGTTAACGATGGATGGCGTTGAAGTGCAGGCCGGAACAGGATATTTCCAGGTCAGCAAGACCGGAACTGAGATCAGGCCGGAAATGGGCAATGTCAAAGTGGTCAAGAAAGATGAGGGCATCGCCTGGGGAGCAGTTTACTGGCAGTATTTCGAAAATCTCGATAAGATTACACCGGCTAAAACCCCGTTAAACCTTGAAAGGGAATTGTATGTCGAACGCAACACCGCTTCCGGCCCGGTCCTGGAGCCGGTTTTCGAGAACAGCATCCTGAAAACGGGTGATAAGGTCAAAGCAAGGATAATAATCCGCGTTGACAGAGACATGGAATATGTCCACATGAAAGATATGCGTGCCGCGGCTTTTGAGCCCGTCGATGTACTGTCAGGTTATCGCTACCAGGGAGGTCTTGGATATTATGAGTCCATCAAAGATGCTTCGGTAAATTTCTATTTCGATTACCTGAGAAAAGGGACATATGTCTTTGAATACCCGCTGAATGTGACGCAGAAAGGCGAGTTTTCCAACGGCATCACCTCCATCCAGTGCCTTTATGCGCCGGAGTTCAGCGCTCATTCGGAAGGGTTGAGGGTGACGGTGGAATGATTGATCTAACCATTCAACTCATAGCCTGTGCTTCTTCCTCCTGCGGCTTCTTTTCGAAGGATACCCTTTGAAATCAGGTCTGTCATATCGCGCAACGCTGTATCAGCAGAACATTTATTGATAATAGCCCATTTGGAAGAGGTAAGCTTACCTTCAAACCCTTCAAGCAACTTATTGATCATCAGCCGCTGCCTCTCATTCATGATCACTGATCTGTTGCTTTCCCAGAACTTTGCTTTGAATAATACCTTCGAAAGGGTTGTATCGGTGGCCGATAAAGCATTATTCAGGCAATACAGAAACCAATGCAACCATTCGGTCACATCCAAGCCGCCCTTTTGGGTCTTTTCAAGAATATTGTAATAAGCCTTCTGCTCATGCCTGATCTGGGCTGACATGCTGTAAAACCGCTGTTTGCTACCATCGGCCCGTGCAAGCTGCATGTCGGCAATTGCCCGGGCAATTCTTCCGTTTCCATCGTCAAATGGATGGACTATAACAAACCACACATGCGCAATGCCTGCTTTGATCACCGGATCAAGGGTTTCAGCCGTGTTAAACCAATCCAGGAAAGCCTTCATTTCTTTATCAAGGTCGACAGCAGCAGGAGCCTGGTAATGCACCCTTTCTTTTCCGTATGCCCCGGAAACAACCTGCATTGGTCCCGATTCGTCTTTCCTCCAGTCACCGACGGTGATCTTATAAATTCCGCTTCTGCCGGTCGGAAACAAAGCAGCTTGCCAGTTGAACAGCCGAGCTGGTGTGAGTGGTTGTTCAGCGTGCTGTGTTGCGTCCAGCGTCATTTGAACCACACCTTCCACATACCTGTCTGATGGATCCAAACCTGCAACATCCATTCCCAGGTGCCTTGCAATCGATGAGCGTACCTGGTCGGATGGCAATATAACGCCCTCTATTTCAGTAGATTTCAACACGTCAAGTGTCAGGGTTTCCAGTAAGGCTTCTTCTCTTAATGAAAAGCCCAAAACCTCCATTTTCCCCATTAGTTTCCCTTGCAGGTTTCTGACCGTTCCCAGTATGCCGGATATTCGCTCATAATTCCAGGTAAAATTTGGCCAGTCTTGTTGTTGATAAATGTAAGTGCTCATTCTACGCAAAATATGCGGCAAATATAATGATAATCTCCGCAATATCTGCGGTGAATAAGATAATTATTCTCCGCACTTTCATTAAATTTATCAGCCAAATGCACGAAACAAATCCGCGAAAATCATTTATAATTGATCAGAATTATCAATTTTTAATCCAAATTCCGGTGACTATCCGGGAATTCTCAAATTTAACCACATAACAATAAAATGAATTCTTCAAAAAAGAAGTTTGAATATCGAATATCTGCCCGGGATTTTTAACAGAATAGACATTGAATCCCAGAGAATTATACATCTCAAAAGAACTGACAGGCATTTCTGCTTCAACACTAATACAACTGATTTTTAAATTAATTATTTTTGAAAAGTGATATGCTCTTTAACTGAAATGGTGGTATATAATTGAATTGAAATTTACAATCAGGTATGATAGAATTTGCATATAGGTAATGGTTATCAGGTAAATCTACCAAGATACTTTGGTTTTGGCGATATGTGCCGGTTGTCTGAATTCTATATACCTTTTGCCAAATAATTTCAAAATCAGTCGTTAATTTGCAGAACCATTGAAACTTACTGGTTTTATTACCAGCGGTGTCAAGGCTCCAGGCATCACCACCGATAACGAGGTTTCCTGCATTGTCATATAGCAAAGCTAAGTAGTATAGCAAAGTATCCGGTTTTTGGTAATTCCAACGCAAGGTATCACCGTCATTGGTAATCTTGTATAAATTAGAACTACCATTATTAAATGTCCAGTTGGGCTTTTCTGCCTTCCAGAGAATAAAAAATATTTCTCCTTCCGGGGTACAAGCTATGGGTCCGCATACTTCATCATGGTTTCGGGAATTAAATATGAGTTCCATAGATGGTTGTGCATGAGCCAATAATGACAATAAAGTTGAAATAATTAGTACTATTATTTTCGATAAAATAGTAATGTGCTTCATTTCAGTCCGGATAAAATTATCGCGACTTATTGTTCATATAAACAAAAGTAGCATCATTTTGGAATTCTTTGATAATCATCTAAATATCTTTAAAAACCGTTTGCTATTATATGTGCTTTCAATTTTATTTTAATACAACACATCATTAACCACTAACTAAGGCACTAAGAACACTCAGGTACACTAGGATTTGGGTAGTTTGGAAAATTCTGCTGTAACAAGCGGAATCATTTGCTCTACGATATTTTCACAATGAAAGTTGAGTAATAACCCTTTCGGTTTACCTGTTAGTTTCAAATAAGATAGTAGTTGTGCTTTATATAACGGAATCATTACATCAACAGCTCTTAATTCAATAATAATCAGGTCATTGACCAAGAGATCAAGCTTTAACGGACCGCCTAGAACTTTTCCTTTATATTTTATCGATACGTATAGCTGAGATTGAACAATCAGACCGGAATCTGATAATTCTTCGATCAGACATGTTTGATACACAGATTCTAATAGCCCCGGACCCAGATTTTTGTGCACTTCAATAGCCCAGCCCACAATTTTGTAAGCAATATCGTTAATATATTTTTGCGTAATCATTTCCTTAGTGTTTCTAAGTGTTCTTAATGCCTTAGTGGTTAAAAAAATGCAATCGCACCATACACTATTAATTACATATTCCCTCCAAATATACCCGCCCTTGTTAATAAAAATCAAAAGTACTTGAGATGCCAACTCAATTCAAGCTAATTTTGCCCTGAAACCTTTGTCATATAATGATTCTATATGAATTGAACGGAATTTTAAGATGCCGTCTCAATAACATATGGAAAAACAAGAAGCACGATTTAAATCTGAAATTTGAAAATCCGGCACTACACCATCCCGATCTTTATCCCGCAGCTTGCCTGCCCGTTCCAGTGTGTGTTCTGCAACCAGGAAAAGATCACCAGCAGGGGACATATTCCGGATGTGAATGAAGTGCGGTCAATCATAGATGAGCATCTTTCGACCTTTCCAAAAGGAAACAAGCATATTGAAATTGGTTTCTTCGGGGGAAATTTCACCGGAATACCCATTGAAGACCAGGAAAAATATCTGCAGGTGGCACAGCCTTACCTGGAACAAAGGATTGTCGGCGGTTTGCGCCTTTCCACACGCCCTGATTATATCGATGAAAAAGTCCTTGGGCTTCTGAAAAAGTATGACGTAACGACGATCGAACTTGGTGCGCAATCGATGGATAATGATGTATTGATACAATCAGCCCGGGGGCATACGGCAGAGGATGTTGAAAAGGCCTCCCGGAGGATCATTTCAGCGGGTTTCAGGCTTGGATTACAGATGATGGTTGGCCTGCCGGGAGATACGCTGGAGAAAGCCATTTATACAGCGCGAAAGATCATCAGTCTCGGGGCAAAAGAAACCAGGATCTATCCCGCTTTGGTGATAAAAGGGACGAAGATGGAAGAATGGTACAACCAGGGGAGTTACAAGCCACTTCCCATGGAAGAGGCCATCTTTTGGGTGAAAACGATCCTGCCTCTTTTTGAAGAAGCCGGCGTAGAGGTTAGCCGGGTGGGGCTTCATTCTTCAACCGGACTGCTGTCCGGTAAAGAACTGGTGGCAGGCCCATTTCACACCTCCTTCCGCGAATTGGCGATGACCGAAGTTTGGTGGGACCGGCTGAATGTCCTTCTTCACGAAGAAAAGAAAAACAAAATCAGCATTTCTGTTCATCCTTCACAATATAATTTTGCCATCGGGTATTACGGGAAAAACAGGAAACGCCTGATGAATCATTTCCCGGAAGTCATCTTCCAAAAAAATCCACTACTTAAAGAAAACAAGTTTCATGTTGATTATTATTGATCATAAGATATCGTCTGTGGCGAAGGAAAAGCTTTCGTTTTACGGGGAATTGCTTGAATTGAAGACCGAAGGCATCACCTACCCGGCCATTTCGGATCACCCGGATATTTTTATCTGCCAATCTGCCGGAAAGTTAATCGTTGCCCCCAATCTCCCGGAAGAATATCTTACAAAACTTAAAAGCTATTTTCCTGATGTGATTACCGGTGAATTCCCTGTCGGAAAAGAATATCCGGCCACATCCCGTTATAATGCCGTAGTCACCCCAAATCATCTTATCCATAACTTCCGTCATACCGATTTCATGATCACAAGAACACTGGAAGATTTGCGTCCTATCCATGTCGACCAGGGCTACTGCCGCTGTAATTTGCTGCCTTTGAAAGACGATCATTTCATTACGTCTGATGAAGGGATATACAAGGTTTTATCGCGAAATAACATGGATGTGCTATATGTTTCCCCCGAAGGCATTCACCTCGAAGGCTTTCCTAATGGATTTTTCGGCGGATGTTGCGGAGTTTGGGAGGATAAGGTTTTTGTGAACGGGAGTCTGAATCATTTCCAGGAAAGGGAGAAAGTACGGAATTATCTTGGGAATTTGGGTTACGAGATCGTTGAATTATATGATGGTCCTTTGGAAGATTGCGGGAGTATATTTTTTGTCATAAAGTAGTCATAAAGTGGTCATAAAGTGGTCATTAGGTTGTCATTAGTCAATGGTCATTGGTAGTTTTTAGGTAGTTGTAGGGTTCACCGGCCGGTGAACCCTACAGGCGAATCTACTGTCCAACTGTCAACTGCCAACTGCCAACTTTTCCCTATCTTCGCATCTTCAATTCATTAACAACCTGAATTATGCTCAGAACGCATACCTGTGGCGAACTCCGCCTCTCTGATGCCGGCAAAACCGTGACCCTGACCGGCTGGGTGCAACGCTCCCGCGACCTCGGCGGTATGACTTTCATAGACCTGCGCGACCGCTATGGCCTGACGCAACTGGCTTTTAACATGGAATCCAATTCAGAGCTCTGCCTTATGGCCCGGAAATTAGGACGGGAATTTGTGATTCTCGCCTCCGGAAAAGTCATCGAAAGAAGCAGCAAAAACCTGAAGATCCCTACGGGCGAGATCGAGATTTTTGTCGAAAAGCTGGAAGTGCTGAATACTTCCAAAGTGCCGCCGTTTACCATTGAGAATGAGACCGACGGTGGCGAAGAGCTGCGGATGCGTTACCGTTACCTCGACCTGCGACGTGCACCGCTGCGCCGTAATTTGGAGCTGCGCCACCGGATGGCTATCGAGACCCGTAACTATATGGATTCGCAGGGATTCCTGGAAATTGAAACGCCTTTCCTGATCAAATCCACCCCGGAAGGGGCAAGGGATTTTGTGGTACCTTCAAGGGTGCACAATGGCGAGTTTTATGCATTGCCGCAATCGCCCCAGACCTTCAAACAGATCCTGATGGTGGCAGGATACGACCGCTACTACCAGATCGTCCGGTGCTTCCGCGATGAGGACCTTCGCGCCGACCGCCAGCCGGAATTTACCCAGATCGACTGTGAAATGGCTTTTGTTACCCAGGAAGATATTTTATCGACTTTCGAAGGCCTGGCCAAACATCTGTTCATGAAGATTAAGGGCTTTGAAACAGGACCTTTCCCCAGGATAACGTTTGCCGATGCCATGAAATACTATGGCTCGGATAAACCCGATATCCGCTTTGAGATGAAATTTGTCGAACTGAGTGACCTGGTTAAGGAAAAAGGCTTTCTGGTATTTGATGATGCCGAATTGGTGGTGGGGATTTGTGCTGCAGGTTGTGCGGAATACTCCCGCAAGCAGCTCGACGAGCTTACAGACTTCGTGAAACGTCCGCAGACAGGGGCTAAAGGGATGATCTATCTTCAATACAAACAAGATGGGACTTATAAATCTTCGGTAGATAAGTTCTATTCCCCGGAAGAACTGCAAAAAATCGCCAAAGCCTTTGATGCAAAGCCAAATGATTTGATCCTGATCCTGGCTGGCGAAGCTCACAAAACCCGCAAGGCTCTTAATGAACTTCGGCTGGAGATGGGAAGCCGCCTTGGCCTGCGTGATCCGAATACTTATAAACCGCTCTGGGTGGTCGATTTCCCATTGCTCGAATGGAATGAGGAAAGCCTGCGCTTTTACGCCATGCACCATCCCTTCACTTCCCCGAAACCGGAAGACATTCCCTTGCTGGATACCGACTCCGGCAAAGTACGGGCCAATGCTTACGATCTGGTCATCAATGGCGTGGAGATCGGCGGAGGATCTATCCGTATCCATAACAAGGAGCTTCAGAAGAAAATGTTCCAGATCCTCGGTTTCACTGATGAGGATGCCCAGAACCAGTTTGGTTTCCTGATGAATGCCTTCGAATACGGAGCCCCGCCGCATGGAGGTATTGCTTTCGGTTTTGACCGTTGGGTGGCCATGTTCAGCGGCGTGGATTCCATCCGGGACGTCATTGCTTTTCCGAAGAACAATGCAGGCCAGGATATGATGATTGATTCACCTGCGGAAATTTCAGCCGAACAGCTTAAGGAGCTTGGTATTGAAGTCAGTGGTCGGCGGTCGGCGGTCGGCGGTCAATAGTTCTTCATTAATCATGGATCGTGTTTCATGCATCGGTTAATCCCAAATTCCCATTAGCTCCCTGATCAATCTCGGGATATCAGTATTATCAATATATCCCGAAAACCTTTCAGCTCCGGTACCGATCGTATAAACCGGCACATTCACACAAGTATGGGCATTAGAAGACCATGCGATACCTGCTTTTTTATCAAGGATCCCGACTGCAATATCCATAAATGGCTCAGCTTCACCATAAATGCCTTTTTCCGCAACTGTATGATAAACACTTTCAACAAAGGACTTTTTAAGTTGTGAAATTTCATTTTCAGTGAGGAGTGTATTACGCTGGCGACTGTTCAAACCCATATCACTTTCCAGGACCTTCAGCATTTTGTTGAAATCTGCCTCGGAATCCCCGGATTTGTTCACCCTGAACTGGGCGACGATCTTGTTCAATTCCTCCACCGATGATTTCTGGTATTTCAGCAATCCGAAATGAGACTCATAGCCTGTTTCCACGTTGCCTAATGCCAGGCCGCCGGTTTCGTGATCTGCGGTCACGATGATCAAGGTTTCATCAGGGTGTTTCTCATAAAAAGCTACTGCATTCCCGATGGCCTTATCAAAAGCTATTACTTCCTGGATGACGGCAGCACCATCATTCTTATGGCCCGCCCAGTCGATCTTTCCGCCTTCAACCATCATGAAAAACCCTTTTTCATTATCCAGCATGCTGATAGCTTTCGAGGTGTAATCAGCTAAGGTAAAATCACCAGGCTCCATATCCAGTGAAAAGGGTAACGATCCTTCACTGGCCGGCCTGGGTGACAAAACCAAAGTCTTGCCACCTCCCGGCGCCAGCTTTTCAAATCCTTCACGCGTATTGACAACATTAAAGCCATTTTCCCTGGCAAGCTGGACCAGCTTGACCTCTTTCCCCTGCCAGGTGCCTTCCGGGTTCAGGAAACCACCGCCGGCAAAAAAATCAAAATTGCTCTGGGTCAGCTCTACCCCGATTTCGAAGTACATATCACGGTCAGGCTGATGGGCGTAGAAAACTGAAGGGGTGGCATGATCAATCGATGTACTGGTCACAACGCCCACTTTATAACCGTCTCTTTTGGCTTTGGTGGCAATGGATTCATAAGGCAAAGACCCCGAAGGATCCATGGATATGCGGCCAATATTGGTTTTATGGCCTGTGGCCAGCGCCGTTCCTGCGGCCGCTGAACAGGTAATCATCTGGTTATTGGCATACGTGCTTACTAATCCAACCTGTGGAAATTTCGTGAAATTCAGGTGCTCGAAACCAATCTTGTCTTCAAGAGCTGCCAGATAAGCTTCTGTTAAATTTACCTGGGCCAGTCCCATTCCATCACCAATAAATAAAAACACATATTTTACTTTTTGAGGATCATCGCCGGAAGGTAATATGGCAAAAACCCTTGAATTCAGGGCAAAAACCGTGAGGAAGACGATGAGGAGACGGATAAGGAAAATTCTTCTTTTCATAAATTAAATTTCAGTCGATGAACCGCAAAAATACTAAGAAAAAGGGTTTCCAACCCATCAAAAAATCGGTGTAACTTTGCCGCCATGGATCAAAAGCTGAATTCAAGGGATATTGAGATCATGGCACCGGTGGGTTCTTATGAATCCCTGGCGGCTGCCATTCAGGGAAGAGCGGATTCTGTTTATTTCGGCATCGGGCAGCTGAACATGCGTTCCAAATCTACCCTGAATTTTACTTCTGAAGACCTTAAATCCATATCAGAAATATGCCGTGAAAACCATATCCGCTCTTATATCACCCTTAATTCCGTGATATTCGACGAAGAACTGGACATCATGCGGGCAATTATCGGGGAGGCAAAAAATACCGGGATCACTGCTATTATCGCTTCCGACCAGGCTGCTATCCAATATGCCGCAAAGGTTGGAATGGAGGTCCATATGTCTACCCAAACCAATATCACCAACATCGAAGCAGTCCGCTACTATGCAAAATATGCTGATGTTATGGTCACAGCTCGTGAGCTGAACCTGGATCAGGTCAAAGCTATAACGGCAACAGTTGAAAAGGAGCAGATCAAAGGGCCTGACGGGCAGTTGGTGAAAATTGAAATTTTTGCTCATGGGGCCTTATGTATGGCAGTATCAGGGAAATGCTACCTGAGCCTCGATAACCTGAATTCATCGGCCAACCGGGGCGCATGCCTGCAGGTCTGTCGCAGGCCTTACAAGGTTTTTGACCGGGATGGGGAAATTGAGTTGGAGATCGACAATCAATACATCATGTCGCCTAAGGACTTGAAAACTATTGATTTTATTGATAAGATACTCGGTGCTGGCGTTAAAGTCCTGAAGATTGAAGGCCGCGGCCGTTCACCGGAATATGTTAAAACGGTCACCCGTTGTTATAGAGAGGCAGTAGATGCTTATTTTAAAGGTACTTATAATGCAGATAAAATCAGGCAATGGAACCTGGATTTGGAGAAGGTTTACAACCGTGGTTTCTGGGATGGTTATTACCTGGGTAGAAAGATGGGGGAATGGGCCGGGCAATATGGTTCCCAGGCGACCAGAAAAAAAGTTTATGTGGGAAAGATCATGAATTATTATTCCAAACCCGGGATCGCGGAGGTTAAGGTAGAAGCGCAGCCTCTCAGGGTCGGGGATGAGATACTTATAATCGGGCCTACCACTGGTGTTTGCGAAGATAAAGTCAGGGAGATATGGCTGCATGAGAAAATGGTCGATAAAACCGTCAAAGGGGATCTGTGCACCCTCCCGGTAGGGACATTTCTCAGGCCGTCGGATAAACTTTATAAATGGATCGATTCAAAAGAAGTACGGGCACAGGCTGATTAAAAAGAAACTGCCCCGGGAAATAGCCGGGGCAGTGACCAGTTTTGCCAAACCTTAAGGAGAGAATTAGATATTCTAACATGCATTAATCCACTTATTACAATTTTGTAATACTTTTTATTGTAATTTTTATGTGGTCTTTGTTTAACCTGCATACCCACTCCAATTTTTGTGACGGCTCGGGAGATCCTGAAGAATATGTGATATCCGCCATGAATGCGGGGTAATTATTTTGGGTCGTAGCCCCATCTGATCCAGATGGCTCCCCAGGTAAAACCGCCTCCAAAAGCAGAGATGATCAGGTTGTCGCCTTTTTTGAGCTGGTTTTCCCATTCCCATAAACAAAGCGGGATAGTAGCTGATGTAGTGTTACCGTATTTTTCAATATTGATCATCACTTTTTCTTTAGGGAGGCCCATTCTTCTGGCTGTAGCATCAATGATCCGCAGGTTGGCCTGATGAGGGACAAGCCAGGCAATGTCTTCCGATTTGAGATTATTTCTTTCCATGATCTCTACGGAAACATCAGCCATTCCAACAACCGCAAATTTAAAAACAGACTGCCCTTCCTGGTATACATAATGTTCCCGAAGATCAATTGTTTCCTGTGACGCGGGCTTCACAGCTCCGCCGCCTTTTTGATGCAGGAAAGATCTGCCTATACCGTCAGTTTTCATGATGGCATCCATAATACCGTAGTCTTCCATGGTCGGTTCAAGTAAAACCGCCCCGGCTCCGTCACCAAAAAGCACGCAGGTTGTCCGGTCAGTGTAATCAGTCATCATCGACATTTTTTCTGCCCCGACAACAATGATTTTTTTATGGGTTCCAGCTTCAATGAACTGGGCGGCGGTATGAAGGGCAAATACAAAGCCTGAACAGGCGGCGTTGATATCAAAACTCCAGGCATTCTTCAAGCCGCACTTATCACTGATTATATTAGCAGTGGCTGGAAAAGCATAATCAGGTGTTACCGTGGCGCAGATCAGCAGGTCTATCTCTTCCGGGCGTGTGCCTGTTTTTTCGAGCAAGCCCGTAACAGCAGGAGCACCAATGTCAGATGTCCCTTTTCCCGGTTCCCGCATGATTCTTCTTTCTTTAACACCAGTGCGGATCATTATCCACTCATCGTTGGTATCAACCATTTTTCCCAGTTCATTATTGGTCAGGATATAATCAGGCACCCAACCGTGAATACCGGTTATGGCTGCTCTCAATTTTTGCATGTCGACAAGGTTAGTCTTTGTTGTTGAGTGAAAACTTCTGCAAAGCTTTTTGGATTTTAGAATTAAGCTTCACATCGTGTACTTCTTTGGAAAGAAGGATCATATTTTTTATGGCGATGTTGTTGGAGATGCCATGACCAACAATGACGGTGGAATTAATGCCGAGCAACGGTGTACCGCCGTAATTTTCGTAATTCATCCGGTCAATGTATTCATCACGTAATCCTCTCTTGACCAGCATCCTGTAAACGGATTCCATCAGTTTGAGGACCACATTGCCGGTAAAGCCGTCACAAACGATCACATCGGCTTTGTCTTTTAAGATATCACGCCCTTCAATGTTCCCGATGAAATTGAAATCTTTTGAGTCTTTCATCAGGGCAAAGGATGATTGGCAAAGCAGGTTACCTTTTTCTGCCTCAGTTCCGAGATTGAGCAGGGCAACCCGTGGATTTTCGACCTTGTAAATATTCTCTGCATAGAGTGAACCCAATATGCCGAATTGATACATTACATCGGGCTTAGTGTCAGTGATAGTGCCCACATCCAGCAAAATGGATATACTGCCGTTTTCTTTTGGGACAATAGCATAAGTACACGGACGGATGATACCCTGGATAGTATTTACACTATACATCGAACCGACTACCATGGCTCCGCTATTGCCTGCACTGGAAAACGCATCCAGGTCCCCGTTCTTGAGCATTTGAAAACCAATGGAAATGCTGGACTTAGGTTTTTGGACAATAGCACGGGTAGGGTGTTCTCCCATTCCAATCACTTCGGGGGCATCTATGATGCTGAAGGCGTCTGGGCCAATGCCGGCCAGCTTGAGTTCTTCCAAAATAACTTTTTCCGACCCGATTAATACGATCTGGTCGTTGGGAGAAATTTCATTTAGGGCTAAGCACGCACCTTCAATGGTGGCTTTTGGGGCAAAATCCCCCCCCATGACGTCAAGTCCTATTCTCATCAGTACGAGAGCTTGTGTAAGTTATTGTGGATTACTCCCCGGCTTTACTTATCACCAGCTTACCCTTATAATAAAGGTCTCCGTCAACATAATAAGCACGGTGGTAAACATGTATTGCTCCTGTTACAGGACAAGTGGCCAGTGTTGGCTTTTCAATCTTGTCATGCGTCCTTCTCTTATCCCTTCTGGTTTTAGAATGTTTTCTTTTAGGATGTGGCATATTTGTAAGTATTAATTTTCCTATTCATTATAATGATCTTTCAATTTCTGAAGTGCTTCCCATCGGGGATCGATCGGATATTCTTCTTTTTCAATGATATACCGGGTCACTTCAGAATTGCAAAGGCTGATACCGTTCTCATCAGTGCCGTGAACCTTCTTAAAAGGAAGCATAAGATGAATGTATTCATAAAGAAATTGGCTGACATCAAGTTCATGCTCTTTTTCTGTTATGACCAGAATATCTTCCGATTCCTCATGGTGATCAACACCAAACTTCACGATCAGTTTTTGCTTACCGTTTATAGGCTGATCAAATTCTTCAGCACACTTGTCGCAGGGAATCCTGACCGTACCGGCAATGGCGAAGTAAAGGACCATCATCCGCACCTGCTTATCAAGCAGGCAATCCACATGAAGTCTTCCCTTTTTGATCTCCGAGTATTCAAAATGCTCAAAGAACTTGTCTTCAATCTCAAAGTTAAAAGTGTGATTTCCTAACTTTAACCCACTGAAAGGGATAATGAAATGTTTAAGGTAATTCACCGAAATCCCTCTTGAAAATTGGGGTGCAAATTTAAAGATATTATTTTGAAATACAAAAGAATAATTTGAATATCAAAATTTCGTCCCATTATGTGAAATAATTAACAAAAGGTTAATTTTGCAGATCGATTTTAAGATTAGAGATTTATCATCAAACTAAATTAACTAAAATTAATAAAGATGATCAACAAGATGATCGCGTCCATGCTGCCGCATATGCCTAAAAACTTCGTCTGGATATTTTCTAAAAGATATATTGCCGGAAAAAAGATTGGAGATGCCATCCGGGTATCAAAAGAATTAAACGGCCAGGGGATCAGGGTGACAGTAGACCTGCTCGGGGAATTCATCACCAAACTTAGTGAAGCTGAAAAGAATAAGATAGAATACCTCAATATCATCGATACTTTCGTCAAAGAAAAGATCGATGGTAATTTTTCCCTGAAGCCCACCATGTTCGGCCTGTTGATCGATAAGGATGTCTGCTATAAAAACATTCAGGAAATCGTTCAGAGAGCAGCCTCCTATCAAAACTTCATCAAGATAGATATGGAAGATTCCCAGTGTGTGGATCTTGAAATTGAACTCTTCAGGAAACTGAAAGCAGAATTTCCTGAAAGTGTCGGTCTGGTATTCCAGGCTTACTTGAAAAGGACCCTGAAGGACATTGAGGATTTACTCGACATTAATTCTAAGGAAAACCCGGTCAATTACAGGATTTGCAAGGGCATTTATGTGGAATCACCTGAAATCGCTTACAATAAGTACGAAGAGATCAACAGGCATTTCCTTGAAGATCTTGAATTCATCTTCAAACATGGGATTTATCCCGGCATAGCCACCCATGACAAGCCACTCGTTGAAGGCGCTTATAAGCTAATCGAAAAATATAAAGTCCAAAAGAACATGTATGAGTTCCAGATGCTTTACGGCGTGACGCCGGAGCTCAGGAAATCCATCCTTGACAGAGGCCATAACATGCGTGTTTACGTTCCTTTCGGCGAACAATGGTTTGCTTATTCCACCCGCCGGCTAAAAGAAAATCCTAAAATGGCCATGCTGATCATCAAGGCGTTGTTTTTCAGAGGATGATTATTGAAAATTAACCAAGTTATCCTATCTTTGCGCCAAATTTTGAAAAATACTCATGGAGAAAAAAACGATCGGAAAAATTGCCCAGATCATCGGGCCGGTAGTTGACGTTTCTTTTGAAAATGAAGCTGACCTGCCGAATATTTACGATTCCCTCGAGGTGACCAACGACAAGGGAGAAGTTATCGTCCTTGAGTGTCAGCAGGACATCGGCGAAAATACGATCCGCACAGTTGCTATGGACTCTACTGACGGGATGCGCAGGGGAATGGATGTAATTTCTACAGGAAAACCAATTTCCATGCCGGCTACAGAAGAGATCCGGGGGCGGTTGTTCAATGTGATCGGTCAGCCTATCGACGGGTTGGGTGAAGTTTCAAGAGAAAGATTATACCCGATCCACCGGGATCCGCCAACATTCGAAAACCTGACTACCCGCCAGGAAGTGCTCTATACCGGTATTAAAGTTATCGACCTGATCGAACCTTATGCCAAAGGCGGTAAAATCGGTTTATTTGGTGGTGCCGGTGTAGGAAAGACGGTCATCATCATGGAGCTGATCAACAATATCGCGAAAGTTTATTCCGGTATGTCGGTGTTCGGTGGCGTCGGTGAAAGAACCCGTGAAGGCAATGACCTGCTGCGGGAAATGATCGAGTCCGGTGTTATCCAGTATGGTGAAGAATTTTTGAAAGATATGGAGAACGGGGGCTGGGACCTTTCTAAAGTTGACCGCAATAAACTTAAAGATTCCAATATCACGCTGGTGTTCGGCCAGATGAATGAACCTCCCGGCGCTCGTGCCCGCGTGGCTTTGTCGGGCTTGACCCTTGCAGAATATTTCCGCGACGGGGATGAAAAATCCGGCGGAAGGGATATCCTTTTCTTTATCGATAATATTTTCCGTTTCACCCAGGCTGGTTCTGAAGTATCAGCCTTGCTGGGACGTATGCCTTCAGCCGTTGGTTACCAGCCAACATTGGCCACGGAAATGGGTATCATGCAGGAACGCATCACTTCAACCAAGCGGGGATCCATCACGTCCGTGCAGGCAGTTTATGTTCCTGCCGATGACCTTACCGACCCTGCTCCGGCCACTACTTTTGCCCACCTTGACGCCACAACGGTATTGAACAGAAAGATTTTTGAAATCGGGATTTACCCGGCAGTTGATCCGCTGGATTCAACTTCCCGCATTCTTAGCGCTGAAATTGTCGGCGAGGAGCATTACCGAACCGCTCAGCGCGTAAAGCAGATCCTGCAACGTTATAAGGAACTCCAGGATATCATTGCCATCCTCGGGATGGATGAACTTTCCGACGAAGATAAAATGGTTGTAAACCGCGCTCGCCGTGTGCAGCGTTTCCTGTCGCAGCCTTTCCATGTGGCTGAGCAGTTTACCGGCATCCCCGGAACCATTGTACCAATTGAAGATACTATCAAAGGGTTCAAAATGATCATGGATGGCGAGGTTGATGAATATCCCGAAGCAGCCTTTAACCTGGTTGGAACCATTGAGGAAGCGATTGAGAAAGGAAAGAGGATTTTGGCAGAAAACCAATAAAAAGTAGGCAGTTGAAAGTTGACAGTCGGCAGTTTGCTTTTAGTCTTCTGTATTCTGTATTCTGACTTCTGTATTCTTAATTAAAAATATGAAACTCGAAATCATCACACCTGAACAAACGCTCTATTCCGGCGAAGTCAGCCTGGTGCAACTTCCCGGCATCGACGGATCATTTGAGATCCTGAATGATCATGCTCCGCTGATTTCAGTTCTTGCCAGCGGCAAAGTCAAGATACAGGATGCCCAGAAACAACTTCAGTATTTCGATATCAAAGGTGGGGTGGTGGAAGTGCTTCACAATAAGGTTCTGTTGCTGGCTGAATAACTGAGATGTCATCTCAACTCGTCTAAGATTTTTTTCTACCTTTGTGAATGAATTAACAATAAACTCATTGTAATGAAAATATCTCATATTGAGCACATTGGAATTGCCGTTAAAAGTCTGGATGAAGCTATTCCTTTCTATGAACAGGTGCTCGGACTGAAATGTTACGCCATCGAAGAAGTTAAAGATCAAAAAGTCAAGACCGCTTTCTTCATGGTTGGTCAAACCAAGATCGAATTGCTGGAATCAACAGACCCGGAAGGACCAATTGGCAAATTCATTGCCAACCGGGGGGAGGGGGTCCATCACATGGCTTATGCCGTTGAAAACCTGGAGAATTGTCTTAAGGAAATGGAAACCAAAGGCGTCCGGCTGATCGACCAGCAACCCAGGAAAGGTGCGGAAGGATTGCATATCGCCTTTTTGCACCCGAAATCAACTGCAGGCGTACTTACTGAATTTTGCGAAAATAAAAACCATTAACAACTCCTTAAGGGAGCTTGCTGAGGGTTCTCGTCTTCTCAAACCATTATTTTCATAGTTTTGCAGGTAAATCTTTGCCCTTTGCCTTTTGCCCTTTGAACTTTGAACTTTGAACTAAATAGTGATGCCCAACAACGAAGACCTATTCAAAAAAATAATCTCTCACGCTAAAGAATACGGGTTTGTATTTCCTTCCAGCGAGATTTATGACGGATTAAGCGCCGTTTATGATTACGGCCAGTATGGTGTCGAATTGAAGAACAATATCCGGGAATATTGGTGGAAGTCGATGGTGCAATATCATGAAAACATCGTAGGGCTCGATTCTGCCATTTTTATGCACCCCACCGTCTGGAAAGCTTCAGGCCACTTGGATGCATTCAGTGACCCGCTGATTGACAATAAAGACTCCAAGAAACGCTACCGCGCCGATACGCTGGTAGAGGATTACATGGCAAAGCAGCAGACAAAGATCGACCAGGAGGTGGAGAAAGCCAGGAAGAGATTCGGTGCAAGCTTTGATGAAGCCTTATACCTGGAAACAAATCCTCGTATCCAGGAGTATAAGCAGAAGATAGATGAAGCAGCGAAAAGGCTCTATTCAGCAATGGAGTCCAATGACCTCGCCGCTTTTCGTCAGCTCATCATCGACCTGGAAATAGCCGACCCGGTTTCAGGGACCCGCAACTGGACCGATGTGCGTCAGTTCAACCTGATGTTTGCCACGCAAATGGGTTCGTTGGCCGAAGATACCAATGTGATCTACCTTCGCCCTGAAACGGCACAAGGAATATTTGTCAACTTCCTGAACGTGATGAAAACGGGCAGGATGAAGGTTCCTTTTGGCATTGCTCAGACCGGCAAGGCTTTTCGCAACGAGATCGTCGCCCGGCAGTTCATTTTCCGGATGCGGGAGTTCGAGCAGATGGAAATGCAGTTCTTTGTCCAGCCCGGTGAAGAGATGAAATGGTTCAACTACTGGAAGGAACAGCGGATGAACTGGCACCTGGGAATGGGAATCCCCGCTGAGAAATACCGTTTCCATGAGCACGACAAGCTCGCACATTACGCCAATGCCGCTTTCGACATTGAATTTGACTTCCCCATCGGTTTTAAGGAGTTGGAAGGCATCCATTCCCGCACCGATTTCGACCTGTCATCGCACCAGCAATATTCCGGCAAAAAGCTGCAATATTTTGACACGGATCTGAACCAGAGCTACGTTCCTTATGTCATCGAAACATCCATCGGCCTTGACCGTACTTTCCTTGCTGTATTGAGTTACTCATTTAACGAAGAAAAACTGGAAGACGGCACGGAACGCGTAGTGCTGAAATTCCCGCCATTTCTTGCACCTGTCAAAGCAGCTGTTTTGCCATTGATTAAAAAAGACGGATTACCGGAGAAAGCCCTGGAGATTTTCGACGGTTTGAAGTATGATTACATGTGCCAGTACGATGAGAAAGACTCTATCGGCCGACGTTACCGCCGGCAGGATGCCATCGGCACCCCTTACTGCATTACCGTCGATCACCAGACCTTGCAGGATAATACCGTGACGATTCGGGAACGCGACAGCATGATGCAGGATAGGATTCCATTTGACCGGGTTGCATCAATAATCAGGGGAAGAATCAAGAAAATCTAGGATTTACAATTTACAAATTAAGATCTTAGATTGTAAATTGTAAAGTGTAAATTTTAATTCTTTTGATTGAAGTTCGTCATTGTCAACCCCGGCCCCACAGTGACAAAAGACCGGATCATTTCCACTGCTTCAGGTAACCGGGGGACAAGTATCTCTTCCTCCTTTGCAGTCCACTTTCCAAGTACATAATCAGTTTGATAGCCTTTTGCGAAATCGTTGCCGATCCCGAAACGGAGCCTGGAAAAATCTTGTGTTTCCAGAATTTCAATGATGCTGATAAGCCCGTTATGGCCGCCATCACCTCCTTTTAGTTTCAAACGCAACTGTCCTGGAGGAAGAGCGATATCATCCACCACGACCAGAAGGTTTTCCATTGGGATTTTTTCAGTTTCCAGCCAATAGCGGACCGCTTTTCCGCTCAGATTCATATAAGTGGAAGGCTTGATCAGGACCAGTGACCTGTTTTTTATCCTCATACGGGCAACATCGGCATATCGTCCGCTTTGAAAAGAAACACCTGATAACCGGGCAAGGGTGTCTAAAACAGTGAATCCGATGTTGTGCCTGGTATTGGCATATTCATCACCGATGTTGCCCAGTCCTGCTATCAGGTATTTCATAACTCAGACCTGTCAGGGGCCTTATTTTGCAGGCGCAGGTGCTGGTGCTGGTGCTGCTGCGCCTTCAGCTCCAGGCTCGACAGTAACGGTGACACGTGTAGGCCGGATGGCTATAATGTATCTTTCAGGTTTTTCGAGGATCTTGAATTTTTCCTGGGGTACTTCACCAATGATGATTTTCTGGTCAATGTCGAGGTTACTGATATCGATCACTACGGCTTCGGGCATTTCAGCAGGAAGAGCGCGGACATTCAGTTTCCTGAATTTTTTCACCAGCTCGCCTCCTTTGATCAGACCGGGTGCGTTTCCTGTAAACTTCACAGGGACACTCATGGTGAGAGGTTTATCCATTTCGAATTCAATAAAATCAGCATGCAGGATGGTATCGCTGACCGGGTGGTACTGGATATCTTTCAACACGCAGTTATGGCTTTTACCATCAATGGTAAGCTTGATAAAATGAGAATCAGGTGTAAAAACAATTTGCGTGAATGATTTCTCATCTGCCACAAATTTGATTTGTTCCTTGCCACCATAAAGCACACATGGGATACGCCCCTCCGAACGCTGGAGTTTAGCATCTTTTTTCCCTACGCTCTCACGCAGAGAGCCGCTCATAGATACTGTTTTCATGAAATTTTAAATTTTAAATTTTAAATTATAATACAATAAAAAACTAATAACCAATGACCAATGACTAAAGACTAACGACTATTTCTTATCACTATCATCCATAATGAACAGCGAATTGATTGATTCAAAGTTTTCAATCCGTTTGATCACTTCGGCAAATAGTTCAGCCGTGGTGAGGACAGTGATCATCTCACTTTTCTGCTTAAGTGGGATAGTATCGGTAACGACGACTTCAGTAATAACTGAATTTTCGATTTTTTCATAAGCCTGGCCGGAGAACACCGGGTGGGTGCAGAAAGCCCGCACACTATTGGCCCCTTTGTCCATCATAAGTTGGGCAGCCTTTGTGATAGATCCTCCTGTATCGATGATATCATCAACCAGGATAATATCTCTCCCCTTGACATCTCCCACCAGCGCCATTTTAGAAACCTCACCAGGTTTGGACCGTTGCTTGTAACAGATTACAAAGTCGGTATGCAATGCTTTGGCATAAGATGCGGCACGGCGTGTACCTCCCGTGTCCGGCGAAGCCATCGTAAGATTTGGGAGATTGAGTGTTTCAATATAGCTGCGGAAAATAGAGGACGCGAACAGGTGATCCACCGG
Source organism: Bacteroidales bacterium (assembly GCA_023229505.1). NCBI lineage: Bacteria > Pseudomonadati > Bacteroidota > Bacteroidia > Bacteroidales > Bacteroidales bacterium. The sequence goes on from JALNZD010000031.1 coordinate 29,584, forward strand.
AACATCGAAAAAGCCCTGGATCTGGTCAGCATGGAGGTCGAGGGTGACAACCCGTTGCACTCCGGCTGCCGTTAACAGGTTAGCCACCAGTTTGGAGGCAATGGATACCCTGGGACGATCTTTGCGGTCTTGCCTGGCGAGCCCGAAATAAGGGATCACTGCCACAATATTCTTGGCCGAGGCCCGGCGCGCTGCATCGATCATCATCATAAGTTCCAGCAGGTTATCGGCAGGGGGGGAAGTAGATTGTACGATAAATACATGTCGCCCACGGATATTTTCTTCAAAAGCAGGTTGGAATTCGCCGTCAGAAAATGGGAAAACGGTAGATTGTCCCAACTTACAACCATAGCTTTTAGCTATTTTTTCGGCCAGGTCGAAAGTAGCTCTGCAACCGAAAATACTTACCAGATCTTTCTTTGTAGGCATAATAAAAAGGATTTTCCGTTTTCCGGGGCTGCAAAGGTAAGATAATCTGGCAGATTGTCCAAATTTCTATTATCTTTGCGCTCCCAATTTAATATCACACCCACACTTCACTTGCACACCCAAACTCACACCCATCTCGCCCGGGTGGCGGAACAGGTAGACGCGCTGGTCTCAAAAACCTGTGAGCGAGAGCTCGTGCCGGTTCGATCCCGGCTCCGGGTACATGTAAAAACCAATGCCCTTTGGGCGTTGGTTTTTAAGTTTTAAGTTTTGAGTGTTGAGTTTTGAGTTGGGGAATCTTGAAATAATTGAAAATCCCCTCCTCTCACCGATAAAATACTAATAGAGGCTTCTATATTATACACTTATGACATATTGCTTCATTTCTAAATAATGATTAAATTTGTGAAAAAATGAGGTGATGCCAAAGATTTTCGAATATTTAGGGATTCTGATATTTTTCTATTCCAATGAGCATGAGCCGATTCATGTGCATGGCAAATATGATGGATTTGAAAGTAAGGCGGAGTTTTATATAGTCGATGGCAAGATTGTTGAGATTAAAATTAAGTCCCTAAAAGGCTTGAGGCCATTGACAGGCAGTAAACTCAATGATTTTAAAGAATTTTTAGAAAAATATGCAGATAGAATAGTTCAAAAATGGATTGACTACTTTGTTTATCATAAGGATGTCGAATTCGAGAAAATTAATACCCGAATCAAGTGAAAATTACAGAAGAATATATTGATTACAATGTTGATATCATCGAAATTATATCTGCCCGGTATATTGGAGATTATGCAATAAGAGTATTTTTTAGCGATGGATTTGGCAGACTAGTTGATTTTAGACCATTCTTAGAATCTTCCTTACACCCTTCAATTCGAAAATATTTAGATGAAGTAATGTTTAAGGACTATCAGATTGTTGATGGAAATCTTAATTGGAATGATTATGATTTGATTTTCCCAATTGAAGACTTATACGAAGGAATATTATAAAAAAAATTAGGCGGAACTGGTAGACGCGCTAGTCTCAAAAACCTGTGAGCGAGAGCTCGTGCCGGTTCGATCCCGACCCCGGGTACCAGCAAAAACCAAGGCCCTTTGGGTGTTGGTTTTTGAGTTTTAAGTTTTGAGTGTTGAGTTTTGAGTTGGGGAAATTTTAAGCTTTGCAGGAATTGCTCTTGAAGGGGTTTATCTTTTCCAGGTGACGGCTGGGGTGACGGAATAAACAAATTGCCCGGGATATCGTTTTCCTTGATTTAGATCTTCTGTTTATTACCTTTAATGAATAATGTATAAATTTGAGAAGAGATATCTGATTTAGGAAGAATACTATAATGAGGTAGGATACGATAGAGAAGTTAACCGTAAACCAAACCATGAAATGTCATGAAAGTAATACTGACTATTATCGTGATGATCTTGTTTTCCCAGGGATTACTTGCGCAAAGCAGGGCCATTCTAACTGCCGTGCCATATCTTCTTTTTGCGCCTGATTCCAGGGGTACTGCGTTAGGCACTCTCGGAGCCGCATCAAACCCTGATGCATTTTCCATGCATTGGAATCCCGCAAAATATGCATTCACTGATAAAAGATTCGGAGTTGCAGTTTCCTATACACCCTGGTACTGGTTATTGATTCAGGATTATGACCCTTTGGATCTTTCATTTGGCTATCATGCATTCAATCTTTTTTTCAAGATTAAGGACAGGATGGCAATTGCGACATCAATGGTATATTATTCATTCGGAGAAGTTACTTTTATAGATGAATTTGGGAATGATCTGGGAACCTATAAGCCTTATGACTTTTATAATGATATTTCTTTCTCTTACAGGATCAGCGAAGTTTTATCATTAGGGCTGGCCGGAAGACTGATCTATTCGGATCTTACCCGGGGACAATTTGTTCAGGGCGCTGAAACTTCTGCAGGTGTCTCTGTCGCCATGGATATTTCCATGTATTATCAAAAAGGCATTTCTCTTGGAAGTTATGAAGGTAGTATTGCCTGGGGAGTCAATATCAGCAACATAGGCTCGAAAATTTCCTATTCAGAAACAGCTGTCAATAAGGATTTCATTCCTACCAATCTTAGAGCAGGAATTGGTTTTACAACAAAGTTCAATGCATCTAATTCATTGACTTTCTTAGCTGATTTCAATAAACTTCTTGTTCCAACTCCACCGGTCTATCTGCGCGATTCACTTGGCTATCCGGTTTATGATGACGAGAATAACCGGGTCATTTCAAAAGGAATGGATCCGAATGTATCAGTTTTACGGGGGATGTTCCAGTCATGGTATGATGCTCCCGGTGGCTTTGAGGAGGAAATGAAGGAATGGTCATTTGGAATAGGTGCAGAATATTGGTTTAGGAGCAATTTTTCGGCCAGGGCCGGTATTTATCATGAAGATAAGACCAAGGGAACGAGGAGGTATTTTACAACAGGCATTGGCATCAGGTTTGGCTATTTTGGGTTTGATACGGGCATCCTCATCCCATTCGAAGAGAACGCTTTCAATGCATTCAATTTACGATCATCCATCATGCTTGATATTGGAAGACGGAAGAAATAATCCTTTTTTTTCGTATCTTGGCTTGGTCAATATTATCCTGCCAATCTTTCAGCCATGAAACAATTATCTCTTGTGGTTTTTATCCTGATTATTATTCAGGTGAAAGCATATTCGCAGTCCTGCCTGCCTGATGGCATCAATTTTACTACACAAGCCCAGATTGACAATTTTCAGTCTGACTTTCCCGGATGTACAACCATTGAAGGAGGTGTTAAGATTTCCGGAAATGATATTTCAGATCTGGAAGGAATCAGCGTTCTGGATTCCATATTCGGTAACCTTACAATAGGATCCAACTGGAAAGGCAACAATCCAAATTTGAATAACCTGGACGGACTCGAAAACTTAGCCTACATTGGTGGTACTTTATTGTTAAACAATAATGATAACCTGGTCAATATTCAGGGATTATCAGGATTGGTTAAGGTTGAAGAGGGTATTTATATAAGTAATGATAATTTAATCAGTTTGACGGGGCTTGAAGGTATTGATTCTTTATATGGAAACCTTAATCTTCAGATTAATGATCAATTATTGAATTTAACCGGTCTCAACAATCTGAAATATATTGGTGGAAGTCTTGCTTTCTATTCTAACGAAGGGCTGATAAATCTGGTAGGATTAGACAATTTGACAACTGTAGCCGGAAGAGTCGATATATGGGGAAACTTAGTATTGACTTCTTTAACCGGGTTGGAGAATTTATCTTCTGTAGGTGATTTGTCTATTGAATACAACGAATCTTTGACCTCGTTATCGGGACTGGAAGGAATGGATTCCATCGGTGGTGATATGGCTCTGATATATAATGAATTGCTGCCCAATTTAACAGGATTGGAAGGGTTGACTTCAATCGGAGGTGAACTTTGGATTAAAGACAACTATTCACTGACAAGCCTGGAGGGCCTGGACAATATCAGCGCTGAATCAATCAGCAGCATTTGGATATACAACAATCAAAATCTTTCAGATTGTAACATCCAGAGTATCTGTGATTATTTAGCTGATCCAAATGGTCAGATCAATATTTATAGAAATGCAATCGGGTGTGACAATCCGCATGAAATCGCGGATAACTGCGGGATCACCCTTTCCTGTTTGCCTTTCGGAAACTATCTTTTCTACAGCCAGGCAGAGATTGACAGTTTCCCGTCATATTATTCTGATTGTGATCAATTAGAAGGATTTGTCGGGATTCAGGGTGAGGATATAACTCATCTGGACAGTTTATCGGGAGTAGATACAATAAATGGGACTTTGTTTATTTGTGGAAATGAGAATTTATCCAGCTTAAACGGCCTTAATAATGTAAGGATTATTCAAGGAGATCTATGGATTGGATGGATAGAATGCTCCGGAAATAATGAATTGACTAATCTTGAGGGACTAAATAACCTGATTTCAGTAGGTAATGAAATGCTCATCATGTATAATCCTGGATTATTGACCTTATCAGGACTAGATGCATTATCCGATATTGGATCCGGATTATCGGTAATGCATAATGTATCACTAAAAAACCTGCATGGGATGAACAACCTGATTTCAGCCGGTTCAGTCTATATCTCAGAAAATTATTCATTGTTGAACCTGAACGGCCTCCAGGGCTTGATCAATGTTGATGGCAGTCTTTCTGTAAAAGATAACCCGGCATTATTTTCGATCAACGGCATTGCAAATGTTGATGCTGACCTTATCACTTATCTTCATATCTCTCATAATAATATCCTGAGCAATTGTAACGTCCAAAGCGTTTGTGATTACCTTGCCGACCCGGGAGGATTCATCGAAATCATTGACAACGACACCGGTTGCAACAGCCAGGAAGAGGTGGAATTAGCATGTGGTGTCGGATTGAAGGAGAATTTTACTTCAGACTATTGTACTGTTTATCCAAATCCTTTTACCGGCCAGACAACTTTCAATATTCGGCTACAGGAACCGGCAGATGTGAAACTGTTAGTATGTAACAATTTTGGACAGGTCGTTGCCACCATCCTGGATGAATCGCTGAATAAAGGCGATTACCGGGTTATATGGAACGCGGAAAGACTGCCTCCCGACATATACATTTACCATTTTTCAACCGGTCATAACGCAACTACAGGGAAGATTATCAAGGTGAGATAAAAAATGGGCCTTTTCGAACGGATTACATTGCTATATCGTTACGTCGCTGCAACACTCAAGTTCCATTATATTAAAAAATCCCTGTAATTCTCTTTGTGCACCACTTTAAAATCCGAGCCGGGATAAGCTTCCAAAAAATCTGCAGGAGGTTTTATCTTTTGTGGTTTCCATTTAAATTCGAAGGCCATGAGCTTTCCTTCTGATTCTTCGATAAGGTCAATCTCTTTTTGGTCATAAGTTCGCCAGAAATAGTAATTTACTATTCTACCCATCGCCTGGTTGCGCTTGATGCGGTCCATAAAGCAAAAGTTTTCCCAAAGTTGACCGGTATCATTGCGGATTTCGGGCGAATTGAAATTATTGATCAAACTATTCCTGATGCCCAAATCATAGAAATAGTATTTCCTGCTTCTGCCGGGTTCTTTCCGAAGATTTCTGCTGAAGGAAGGCAGTGAGAACAGAACGAATGATTTTTCGAATAACTGGAGGTATCTTTGTACTGTAGCCACTGATATCTTTAACAAACCGGAAAGCTCCCTGAACAAATAATCGCTTGTCAGAGATTCCAGCAATTGTATTTTTTCATTTTCACTGCGGTCCACTATATCCGGATAGGAACCAAACCTCAGCAGTTCAGGTATAGCGAGCCGGGAGAACAGGCTAGAATGTCTTTTGCAAGTGTGGTCTTCCCCACCTGTCGCGGGCCGTAGATAATGATTACTTTCCCCTGGAATAGCCATGGCTGGATTTTCTCCATCAAGATCCGGGAGTAGATATATTTTTCCATCAAAGCAATAATTTGATTGTTATACTTGACAAATTTATTCTGAAAATTTTTGACTTAAAACTTATCCCTATAAAAGCACAGAAGTTACTAAACGTGAGTCGACAGTAAATGACAACCTAATGACAATGACTAATGACCAATGACCAATGACCACTAACTAATAACCACTATCTTTACAGCCTCTAATCATATTTTCTATCCATGGAAAACCGCCACCGTTTTACAATTTATCTCCCTATTATACTGGCTGTTGTGCTGATACTTGGCATCTGGCTCGGCAGTAAACTGTCGTTTGTCAGAAACGATAAATCAGATAATGCCCTCTTTGTCAAACCGGCCCATCACGATAAAGTAACCGACCTGATCAATTATGTTCAGCAGGACTATGTTGATTCAGTAAGCCGTGAGGATCTGACCGACAATGCGATCGAAGGAGTCCTCGATAAGCTCGACCCGCATTCACAATATATTCCCTCGGAAGATTTTACTGAAGTAGAGGACCAGCTAAACAGCAATTTTGAAGGGATTGGCATACAGTTCCGTATTGAAAAAGACACAATCATGGTGATCCAGACAATCCCGGGCGGACCTTCGGAAAAAGCGGGATTATTGGCCGGCGACCGCATCGTGAAGATCAATGATTCAATTGTTGCAGGAATTGGTGTGACCGACAGGGATGCAGTCAGGCAGCTTAAAGGTAAACGGGGATCTCAGGTAAAGGTGAGCATACATCGCCGAAGTCTTGCCGACCTGATCGATTTTAGCCTGGTCCGGGACGTCATCCCGACTTACAGTATTGATATATCTTATATGGTCGATGATTCAATCGGTTATATAAAGCTCAGCCGTTTCGCCGCCAATACTTATGAAGAATTGTTAAGCGCACTGAAAATGCTTATGGAGCAGGGGATGACCAGGCTGATCCTCGACCTCCGGGGAAATTATGGTGGTTTCCTCCAGGCTTCCATTAATATCTCCGATGAATTTCTCTCCGATAAAAAACTTATCGTTTACACTGAAGGCAACAGCAGGCCAAATAACTATGCTTATGCCACCAGAAAAGGGATTTTTGAGGAAAGTGACCTCGTGGTATTAATTGACGAGTCTTCCGCTTCGGCCAGTGAAATTGTCGCCGGGGCCATACAGGATAATGACCGTGGCTTTATCATCGGCAGAAGGTCGTTTGGAAAAGGACTGGTGCAGGAGCAACTCACCTTTCCTGACGGTTCAGCGATCCGCCTGACCGTTGCACGCTATCATACCCCTTCAGGAAGATGTATCCAGCGTCCTTATACAAATGGGAACAAAGAATATTATGAAGAACTTTATCACCGCTACGCCACTGGTGAGATGGAAAATCCGGATAGCATTGCCTTCAGCGATACAATCAAATACTATACTCCGGCCGGAAAAGTCGTGTATGGTGGCGGAGGGATAATGCCCGATGTTTATGTGGCCATGAAGGCAGATGAAAAAGATAATCTTTATAACCGCATGATCCATCAGAACCTGATCTTCCAATATGCATTTGATTATACCGACAGAGAGCGGGCCACACTCCAGCATTTCAGGACGGTTGAAGACTTCAGGGATAATTTCCGGGTCGATGACCAGCTTTTTAATGGATTAATCGATAATGCCCGTAAACAGGGCCTTATATTCACCGCTAAAGAAGTCCGTTATTCAGAAAAGAAGATCAAGACCCTTCTGAAAGCTTATATCGGCCGCAACCTGCTTGACGACCAGGCTTTTTACCCGATCTACCACGATGTGGACAAAATATTCCAGGTGGCGCTTGATACAATCAGAAAATAGTTCAAAGTGCAAAGTTCAAAGTGCAAAGTGTGGTTTTTGTATTTAACTTTGAACTTTGAACTATGAACTTTGAACTAAGCCAAGTTATTATGTCATTCGAATTACCAACATTGCCTTTCGCGCTGAATGCGCTGGAGCCATTTATTTCAAAGACAACCCTGGAATTCCATTATGGAAAACACCACCAGGCTTATGTGAACAACCTGAACAAGTTACTGCCCGGTTCGGGATTTGAACAGGCAACGCTTGAGGAGATCATCCAAAAATCCGGTGGCGGGATTTTCAACAATGCCGCCCAGGTCTGGAACCACACTTTTTACTGGCACTGCCTTAGTCCTTACGGTGGTGGCCTTCCGGCAGGAAAACTGATCGGCCTTATCGACCGGGATTTTGGTACTTTCGATGGATTCAAGGAACATTTCACCCAGGCTGCCGCCACCCTCTTCGGCTCAGGCTGGGCCTGGCTTTCATTGGATGCCAATGGAAAGCTGGTCATCACACAGGAAAGCAATGCCGGAAACCCGCTAAAAAGTGGCCTGAAACCCATTCTCACCTGTGATGTATGGGAACATGCCTATTACCTTGACAAGCAGAACCGCAGACCGGATTACATTTCTGACTTCTGGAAGCTGGTGGATTGGAAAGCAGCAGAAATAAGACTATAAGACTGTAGGACCATAAGACGGTAGGATTTTTGGTTTCTAATACATTTCTACATTCTTACATTCTTAAACTCTTACATTCTTAAACTCTTACAGTCTTACAGTTTTAAATTCATCATTTTAGGATAGAAGTTATTAACAGGACAGGTATAATGGGATTGATTTTCGGATAAACATGAAAATTAAATCCCATTTCAAATGAAATTCACAAAACATGAAGATTTAGAGGTTTATCATCTGGCTTTTAATGCAGCCATGATGATTTTTGAGGTATCCTTATCTTTTCCCAAAGAGGAAAAATATTCATTAACCGATCAAATCAGGCGATCTTCACGATCTGTTTGTGCGAATATTGCAGAGGCTTTTTACAGAAGAAAATATCCAAAGAATTTTTCATCACATCTTTCTGATGCAATTGCTGAAGGTGGAGAAACTATTGTTTGGCTGGAGTTTTCTCTAAAATGTAATTATTTACATTCCGAACTGAATCATAAACTTCGTGATGATTATGCTAATATTATTGGGAAATTGATTACAATGAGCAATCAAGCCGAGAAATGGAAGCTGTAAATCATACCGTCCTAAAGTCTTACAATCTTATAGTCTTACAGTCTTACAGTCCTCCCCTTCACAGCTTCATGAACTTGTTCACCAACACCGTGGCGTCATTGGTGATCCGCACGAAATAAACGCCACGGGGCAGTGTGCTGATATCAATAACGGTTATTGGTTCCGTTATGCGGCGGGATATGACCTGCTGGGCGTTAACGTTGTATATGGCAAGGGTTGTGTTATTGACGTGCGTGGTGGAAGGCAGTGCTATGGTGATGATGGTGGTTGTAGGGTTGGGGTAAATGGTGATGTGGGTTTCCGAAGTAATATTTTCTATAATTGAAACAGGAATACCGTTTTCATTATAAACTGCCAATCCATAATTAGTCCCAAGCCATTCCGACCCGCTTGTGTCTATTGCGATTATTAGTACATAGTTATCGGGCAGGCCCGAATTTGCATTGTTGTAAAAAGTTTGAATACCCGTGCTTTTGTCAATTTTCACTAAACCGCCCGTTGTACCTACCCACATATTATTGCCTTCTTCTGCTAAAGCAGTAACTTCATCCCCATTGGTATATTGCACCCATTGTGGGTTTTGAGCATAAATGGGTACTATTAAGTACATTAAAATGACCAAGAGAATAAACACTTTTTTCATTATACAACGTATTACGGTGTTTATCATTCCCTTATGGCAGATATAAGCGCCAAGACTATTAATAGCCTGTAAATATAATTAAAAACATACGGATAGGCAAGATATATTACGAATGGCTGCGTAATAGTGTTGTGCTTTAAATTCGCGGCAAATAGCCTGTGACTATTTTTCTCCTGTGGTCAGTGGCGCGTATAAACGTCTGGAAACGTTCACCTTTATAGGCACAGTGCATCCTATCTGTGTTGAATAGTTGCATAAAAACTTACAAAGATTTGAAAAAGGGCAAGTTTTGTGCGTATTAGATTGTCTTACAGTCTTACCGTCTTACAGTCCTACTCAACCGTCACCGACTTCGCCAGGTTCCTTGGCTGGTCTACATTACAACCGCGCATTACGGCTATATGGTAGGATAATAGCTGGAGCGGAATGGTTGCCAGGAGAGGGACCAATAATTCTTCTGTTTCGGGAATCTCGATAATGTGATCAGCAAGGTCACGCACCAGTTCATCATTTTCGGTCACAATCGCGATTACTTTACCCTTTCTGGCTTTCACTTCCTGGATGTTACTGAGAGCCTTCTCGTAAGTGCCTTTATTAGTGGCGATGAATACTACAGGCATCTCTTCGTCGATAAGGGCAATGGGCCCGTGCTTCATCTCAGCGGCGGGATAACCTTCAGCATGAATATACGAGATTTCCTTCAACTTAAGGGCACCTTCCAGGGCAACCGGAAAATTATACCCGCGGCCTAAATAGAGGAAATTCCGGTGGTCTTTGTATAATCCCGCAATTTTCTTAACGACCGGATCAACGAGAAGGGTTTTTGCGACTTTTTCCGGTATCTGGTCGAGTTCATGGAGGATACGGATGAATCGTGATTTCGGAACGCTTCCTTTCTTCTGCGCAATAGTCAGCGCCAGCAAAATAAGTACGGTTACCTGTGAAGTGAAAGCCTTGGTGGAGGCTACCCCGATCTCAGGCCCGGCATGCGTGTAAGAACCGGCATCCGTGGCTCGTGCAATGGATGACCCGACAACATTACAGATGCCAAGGATAGTTGCACCACGGCCCTTGGCCAGGTCGATGGCCGCCAGGGTATCGGCAGTTTCACCGGATTGGGAGATAGCAATAACCACATCTTTTTCACAAAGGATTGGGTTGCGGTACCGGAACTCAGAGGCATATTCCACTTCCACAGGGATCCTGGCCAGATCCTCGATCAGATATTCCCCGACCAGGGCGGCATGCCAGGAAGTGCCGCAGGCCACTATAATGATCCGCTCGGCATTCACTAGTTTCTGCTCATAATCCACAATTCCGCCCAGTGAAACTATGCCCTCCTGCAACCTGAGCCTTCCCCGCATGCTGTCGCGTATGGAGCGGGGCTGTTCGAAGATCTCTTTCAGCATGAAATGCTTATAGCCACCTTTTTCCAAAGCAGTAAGGTTAAGCTCAAGCTTCTGGATATAAGGAGTTTTCTCCTTATTCTTAATGGTTAAGATCTTGAGCGGTTTCCTTCTTCTCAAGATAGCAAGTTCCTCATCGTTCAGATAAACCACATCCTTGGTATACTCCACAATTGGCGTTGCATCTGAGGCAATGAAGAATTCGTCGATGCCGATCCCGACGACCAGCGGCGAGCTTTTCCGCGCCGCGATGAGCATATCGGGATGATTTTTAGAGATGACCACGATCGCATAAGCTCCGATAACCTGGTTAAGGGCAATCCGCACGGCCTCCACCAGGTCAACATTTTCATGTACCTGTATATCCTCGATAAGATGGACCAGGGCTTCCGTATCAGTGTTACTCGTAAAAACATATCCCCGGTTGATCAGCTCTTTTTTCAACGTCAGGTAATTCTCGATAATTCCATTGTGAATGATCGCCAGATTTTTCGACTGGGAATAATGAGGATGGGCATTGATATCATTAGGCTCCCCATGCGTTGCCCAGCGTGTGTGGGCAATACCGACGGTACCTGTTAAGTCCATTTTTTTTGTAAGCTCCTCAAGGTCCGCAACTTTACCCTTAGTCTTAAAAACCTTGAGGCTATCATTCAGGATGGCCAGGCCGGCACTGTCGTACCCCCGGTATTCCAACCGGTATAATCCTTTCATAAGGATCGGATAAGCTTCTTTTGGCCCCAGATAAGCAATAATTCCGCACATAAGCTTAGGATTTCAATTTATCAGACAAACTTAATCAATAATGTAATCCTGACCTCAAATGATTGCTGAAACTACCAAATGGAGAAGCCTTGCAGAATTAACTAGTTAAGAGTAGTATAAGTAATGATCAGTTTCATTCTGTCTTCAGGAGCAATAGGTAATTGAGGACTTTTTCCGCTCAGGAGGACACGTTGCGCATTGACAGCTCCCCCGGAGACATATACCTCAAGGCCGTAATCAGGATCAGCAGATCGCATCAATTCCTGGATAGTATTGGTAATCCTGAACCAGTAACCATGATTGTTTTTATCATAATATCCTCCAAAATAACCTTCCCCTTCCAGCTGGTCATCCGTTATAGAATATCCTCCTTCTGCTTTTCTTTTGACTAAAACCAGCGTACTGGCGACGTCCAGCCCCGGATCCGGCTCATAGCAACTGAGAAATAAGCGGGCCTCATTCACAGCGATATTTCCATTGGCATAATAATTCTTAATGTAAGGAAAGCGCACAAAGGTTTTAACACCGCCAAGAGCCTGCACATAACAAATGCTTTTACCCAACGTCGTATCTTTATCAATAACCTGTGCCTTGAATGCAGGGTCCCCGAGGCTGTAATCATGGGTAAAATTGCCAAAGCGGGCGCAGTTGCTGTTGATCAGATATTCAAATTTCAGGGAGTCATCTGTGCCATTATGGTAATAAAGCGTCATTTCCGAAACGGACGATAAAAGGTCGAGGTAGATTATTGAACCTCCACTATTGGCGGGCTCTGCAGTAACATAAAGGCCATAAAAATAATTCAGGAAACTTTTATTGTCGGCCATGCTGTCAGCCGGGGCAGTGAGAAGTTTGCTAGCCAGTGTGGAAGTCAGTGAACCCAGATGGATGCGAAGATGAGGATCCAGTGTATCTACCCCGATAATAACATTGCTGGAAAAATCAGGAGTGAATGTTTTTTGGCCAAGTAATGTTTCCTTAACGGCTACCGACTGGTTCGAATAATATAGTGAATCCAATTGAATCTGTCCGGCTAACTCGTAAACCTTTACAGTCATGACTGCAGTTGAGTCGCCATAAAAACCATCATATTTCAGCGAAAGGACCAGGGAATCAGGATAGGGAGTTATCCCAAAGTCATAGGCAGATTCTGACAACCTGAATTGAGTGTAAAAACTGGCAGTCGATCTGCCAAATACAGGATCTACCATGCTGCCAAGCAAGGAAACAGAGGTTTCATCAGTTTTAACAGAATCCACAATCTGCGAATATGCGATTACAGCGGTTGTATCGATGGAGTGCACATTGAGTTTGTCGCCGGGGGGCTGGATCTCAAGCCCAAGGTCATTATTTTCTTTTTTACAGGTTGTAAGTAAGAGGGCTGTGATCAGGAAAAGGCCTGCAGAAAACCAGCTGAACTTCTTAAGCATTGTCACGTTAAGTTTAAATTGAAAAAGATAACAGTATCCGGAATGATTAACGCGAAACAACGGGTTCCTCAATCAAAATCTTATCGTAGAAATCCGAGAAAGCTTCCAGGTATTGTTCCTCTCCCTGATAATCAAGGACAGGTTTACCTGATTTGCCAACATATTCCAGGAGTTCTTTATTGATCTTCCGGCTGCCGATGATTACGCCATCGGAATATTGCACCGCTGCTTTGATTAAATTAACGAAATTAGTCTTCTTGTAGTATGCAAGGTCCTGTTTTGTCACCCCGTCGTATTTAATTTTTTTACTGATATCGGCATGCATTTCCTCCTTGAAATCATCATCATAAATTGAGATGACAACTTTTGTTTCGTTGAACAGGGGATTATCGCGATAGGATTTTTTCACATAAAGCGGGATAAGACTGGTAAACCAGCCGTGGCAATGGATAATATCCGGACTCCAGCCTAATTTTTTAACGGTTTCCAACACACCCCTTGCAAAGAAGATCGCCCTTTCATCATTATCATCAAAGAATTTACCGTTTTTATCGTAAAGGTTAGCTTTGCGCTGAAAATAATCTTCATTGTCGATAAAATAGATCTGCATGCGGGCTTGCTGTATGGAGGCTACTTTTATAATCAGCGGGTGGTCATTATTGTCAATGATCAGGTTCATCCCCGATAAGCGGATCACCTCATGCAACTGGTTTCTTCGTTCGTTGATGGTTCCGTAACGAGGCATAAAAGTCCGGATTTCTTTTCCTTTCTCCTGAATCCCCTGAGGAAGATAACGTCCGATTCGCCCGATGGGAGTTTCTTCAATATAAGGCATTATTTCCTGAGATACGAAGAGGACTCTCTTTTTTTCCATAACAGACGGCTTGAATTTTTAAAAAGTTATGCAAAGGTAGTAAATATTAAGTAATTAATTGATTTATACAATAGGCACGACTGTTAAAAAGATAAATAATGAAAAAATTTTAACTGGAGATGTGGTGGGCTGTCAGATTGTGGCAGATGAATCACCTTCCGGATTAATTCCAGTTGTATTTTCAGGAGATTCTTTCTTAGCGAAAAACTTTTTTTGAAAGATGAGCAACAAAAGTACACCGGTTGTGATAGAGCTATCTGCAACATTGAAGACAGGCCGGAAGAATGTGAATGGTTGCCCTCCCCATAACGGGACCCAATCGGGAAGGGTTGTTTCAATTACAGGAAAATATAGCATATCGACTACTTTCCCGTGCAGGAAGGCGCTGTAACCACCTTCGGGAGGAAAAAGAGTTGCAACACTGTGAAAGCTGCTCTCATTGAAGATCAGTCCGTAAAAAGCGCTGTCGATGATGTTTCCAAGCGCACCGGCCATGATAAGTGAAAAGCTGAAAATCAAGCCCGGATGAGGGGATTTTTTTCGTAAACGATATATGTAATAACCTATAATGATGATGGCAATGATCCGGAAAATACTGAGAATTAATTTACCTGCTGCTCCTCCGAAAGTAAAACCGAATGCCATGCCTTCATTTTCAGTAAAGTGAAGGATGAACCAATTCCCGGCCACATTGATTTCCTGGCCCAGGGTCATGTGGGTCTTGATCCAGAATTTTAATACCTGGTCCAGGATCAGTACCAACAGGACAATGAGAATGGATTTCTTCAAGACTTTACATGCTGGTTAAGCTTGGCTTCGATGCTGAGGGTTGCATGCGGTACGCTTTTCAGCCTTTCTTTGGAGATGAGTTTCCCCGTCACCCGGCAGATTCCGAAAGTCTTATTTTCGATCCTCAGGAGGGCATTTTCGAGATTATTGATAAACTTTTGCTGCCTGGAAGCCAGCCGGCTGTTTTCTTCTTTCGACATAACCTGGTATCCCTCTTCAAGAATCTTAAAAGTAGGTGAAGTATCATCTGTGCCATGCTCACCGTCAAGATGGTAAGCTTCCATCAGCAATTTCAAATCTTCATTGGCTTTTTCCAGTTTACTCAGGATTAGCTCCTTGAATTCCTCAAGTTCTTCATCAGAATATCTGTTCTTTTCCTGTAATTCAAGTTTCTGCTTTTTAGTGTCAGTCATAGCTGGAAGTTTTATCAATTAATATGAAAATATAAAAAATTATTTAGTCTTTTCAATCCGGACATTGGTGCTGAATTCATCGGTCAGTTCAATGGTGACTTGGTTTTCGCCTTTGATTTTATCAACTAGATCAAGGGACTCAGCTAAAATTTCCGCGCAAATATACGACAAATTATTTTGGATGGCCGTTTCCAGGTATTCCATTTTTTCGACCTGGACACGAATCTTGTCGGTGACTTCAAAATCCCTGTCCTTTCGAAGGTTCTGGATCCTGTTGATAAGTTCCCTTGCAAGGCCTTCCTTTTTCAGTTCATCGGTGATATTGATGTCGAGGGCTACCGTCAGGTCGCCGGTCGAACTGATCAGCCAGCCCGGGATGTCTTCGGTCGTGATTTCAACGTCATGAAGGGTTATTTCCACTAATTCATCCTCAATAGTCATCTTGAATACCTCTTCCTCTTCCATCTGGCTTATCTGCACGGGCGTAAGGGACGTGATAGCGGCTGCAATAGGCTTCATCAGCTTTCCGAAACGAGGGCCCAGGGTTTTAAAATTTGGCTTGATCTTTTTTACCAGGATACCTGCTGTTTCAGTCAGGTAGTCGATCTCTTTTACGTTCACTTCCGAAAGGATAAGGTTCTCCACAGCCTTTAGCTGGGCCCTGTTGTGCTCATTGAGGATGGGGATCATGATCTTGTTCAGTGGCTGCCTTACGCGGATATTGGAACGTTTCCGCAGCGACAGGATCATGGAAGAAATTTTTTGAGCCAGTTCCATTCTTTCCTCAAGGTCAAGGTCGATCTGGCTCTCATCGGCCACCGGGAAGTCGGTCAGGTGAACGGAATCGGCCTTTATCCGGCCCGTAACTTCATTCAGATCTGTAAATAGACGTTCCATGAAGAAAGGTGCGATAGGAGACCCAAGCTGGGCTATTACTTCAAGGCAACGGTAAAGTGTCTGGTAAGCAGCAATTTTATCATCCGAATAATCTCCCTTCCAGAAACGGCGCCGCGATAACCGGACATACCAGTTGCTGAGGTGATCGATAGCGAAATCCTGTATTGCCCGTCCGGCTTTTGTAGGCTCAAAATCTTCGTAATAGCTTTCTACCTTACGGATCAGGGAATTTAGTTCCGACAGGATCCAGCAGTCGATCTCGGGACGTTTTTCGAAAGGGATTTCCTTTTCGGCGTTGGTAAACCCGTCGATATTGGCATACAGGGCAAAGAAGGCATAAGTGTTATACAGGGTACCGAAGAATTTTCGTTGAACTTCAGCGATGCTGTCGAGATCGAATTTCAGGTTATCCCAGGGCTGTGAGTTGGTCATCATATACCAGCGGGTGGCATCAGGGCCGAATTTGCCGATGGTTTCAAACGGATCGGCCGCATTACCAAGCCTTTTCGACATTTTGTTGCCATCTTTGTCGAGCACCAGGCCATTGGAAACACAGGTTTTGAAAGAAACAGAATCGAAAAGCATAACAGCGATGGCATGCAGGGTAAAGAACCATCCCCTTGTCTGGTCAACGCCTTCCGCAATGAAATCGGCGGGAAAATAATGCTCCAGCTCCTTGTTCTCAAACGGGTAATGGAACTGGGCATAAGGCATGGCCCCGGAATCAAACCAAACATCGATCAGGTCGAGTTCCCTGGTCATCTTTCTGCCCTTCTCAGAAACAAGGAAAATATCATCTACATAAGGACGGTGCAAGTCGAAAGAATGGTAATTCTCTGCCGAATTATTCCCCGGGATATATTTCTCAAGCGGATTTTGTGTCATAAAACCGACTGTAACCGATTTTCCAATTTCAATTTTCAATTCTGAAACTGAGCCGATGCACTTGAATTCAGAACGATCTTCACTAACCCAGATAGGAAGCGGTGTACCCCAGTAACGGGAACGGGAAAGGTTCCAGTCGACAAGGTTTTCCAACCAGTTGCCAAACCGGCCTATGCCGGTCGAAACCGGTTTCCAGTTGATCGTCTTGTTCAGCTCGATCATCTGGTCCTTGTAAGCGGTTGTTCTTATAAACCAGGAATCAAGCGGGTAATAAAGGATTGGTTTGTCCGTGCGCCAGCAATGCGGATATGAGTGCTCGTACTTTTCGGTCTTAAAGGCCCTGTTTTCCTTTTTCAGCTTTACAACGATGTCGACATCAACACTTTCATCCCCAGGTACAAAATTCGGATCGTATTCTGTTTTGACGAACCTGCCTGCAAATTCACCCATAGTTTCGATGAATTTTCCCTGCTTGTCGACCATCGTAAGGGAGCCGATGCCATTTTCCCTGGCTACTTTGAAGTCGTCCGCGCCAAAGCTGGGAGCAATATGGACGATGCCTGCGCCATCTTCCGTAGTAACGAAATCACCGGTTACGACTATGAAAGAATCTCCTGTTTCAGGCTGGGCGTAAGGGAGAAGCTGCTCGTAGCGTAGCCCTGCTAGCCTTGACCCTTTAAAAGATCCGGAAACTTCGAAAGGAATAGCTTTCTGGCCTTCCTGGTAATCTTCCAGTTTAAGGCCTGCATTTTTTTCCGGGAAGAAATTATGGACCAGGTCTTTTGCCAGGATAACGGTAATAGGCAGACTTGTATAAGGGTTAAACGATTTAACCCTGACGTATTCAATATCTTTTCCAACGGCCAGGGCGGTATTGGATGGCAGGGTCCACGGTGTGGTGGTCCAGGCCAGGAAGAAAACATCGCCATGGGCATCTTTAAAAAGGAATTCAGAATCCGGGTTGCGGACAACTTTAAACTGTGTTGTAACAGTCAGGTCTTTCACTTCCTTATAGACTCCGGGCAGGTTTAACTCATGTGAGCTCAACCCTGTACCGGCGGCAGGGGAGTAAGGCTGGATAGTGTAGCCTTCATACAGCAGGTCTTTGTCGTACAATTGTTTCAGCAGCCACCATACCGACTCGATATACTTGTTGTCGAAGGTAATGTAAGGATCATCGAGATCGACCCAATAACCCATTTTGATGGTAAGGTCGTCCCAGAGGTCCTTGTATTTCATTACCTCTTGTTTGCAGGTACGGTTATATTCTTCGACAGATATCTTTTTCCCGATATCTTCCTTGGTAATACCCAGGGTCTGTTCGACGCTGATTTCCACCGGAAGGCCATGGGTATCCCAGCCTGCTTTGCGCTGAACGAGGTATCCCTTGAGGGTTTTATAGCGGCAGAAAATGTCCTTAATGGCACGGGCCATCACATGGTGGATCCCTGGTTTGCCATTGGCAGATGGCGGCCCTTCGTAAAATACAAATTCCTTATGGCCTTCCCTGATCTGCAGGCTTTTTTCGAAGGTCCGGTGCTGTTCCCAGTACGCGTTGATCTCCTTGCCGATGCGAGTCAGGTTAAGCTCCTTGTATTCCTTGTATTTGCGTTTCATGCAGCCTTGGGATTGCAATTTTTAAAAATGAGGGTGCAAAGATATTATAACTATCTGACATAGCAACATGAGGCATAGAAGTCATTAGTCATTAGTCCCTAAATATAGAACAATATAGTCCGTACAAAGAATAACTTACTAAATTTAAGCGTTGCCCCGTGCAGTGTAGACCGTTCAACTTATGATACTTTGATATCAATCATTAGTCT
>JALNZD010000032.1 GCA_023229505.1 Bacteroidales bacterium
CAATGCCGGTGCGGCAAAATCATTAACAATCAACACCGGAGGCGTAGCCACCTGGACATCAGCCTTAATAACCAACATTGGAACAGGCGGAATAAACATAGCTTCCACAGGTGATATAACCGGAGCATCCAATGGTGTGTTAACAACTACCGGAGGGCTTACTCTTAATGCAAATTTAACAAGCACATCAGTAACTATTACCATTCAAACAACTGCAGGACAAACAATTTCCGGCACAGGAACGCTGGCAAAATTAGATATCAGTGCGAACACCACCAATAATGGAATACTTACCGTTACTACCACTCTTGCGAGCACAGTAGCAAGCACCTTAACACAAGGCAGTTCCTCGACATTAACTTATGGAGGAAATACAGTAGCCCCAACGCTTGATGCAAGTGCAATCGGTAATACAGTAGATTATAATCAAGCCGGAACGCAAACAATAAAAAGCACACCCTACCAGAATATAACCATTAGTGGCAGTGGCAACAAAACATTAGGCGGAGCCATAACCGTTAATGGCAACCTGACTGTTAATGCCGGAACCCTTGTTACGAGCACGTTCCAGATCACGGGGAATGCCACAGGAACGTTAAGTGTAGCAGCAGGAGCGGCCCTAACATTAGGCCTTACAACTTCAGCTGCGGTAGTAGACTTTCCTGCCGACTTTACCACTGCAAATATTTCGCTTGACGCAACAAGTACCGTTACTTATCAGGGGAATAACATGCAAACAATTTCTTCTGTTCCAACATATGGAAATTTAACAATCAATACATTCTCCGGTTCCAAAGTAGCAGACGGAGATATAACAGTAACAGGCAACCTGATTACAACAAGCCCTGTCACATTGGATATGACATCAAATACATTGAATTTAACCGGCACCTATACCGGCACAGGAGCGCTATCGTTTAGTTCAGGGAATTTTAATATAGGTGGAACATTTACTAACACAGGCACCTTTACAGCGGGAACAGGAACAGTTACTTATAATGGAAGCGGTGCCCAAGCCGTAAAAGGAATCACTTATTACAACCTGACCATAACCTCCGGCAATATTGCCACAGCCGGAGCCTCGTTTACCTGTAATAATAATTTGTCACTTACATCGGGTACATTTGCTTCGGGAGCATTTACAATTATAGTATCCGGGGCAACAACCATCAGCGGAGGGACGCTCAGAACAAGCAACGCAGCCGGTTTATTCAACCTTCAGTCGTTATCGCTGACGGGAGGAAGTGTAGCAGGCACTGCAACGGGCAATGTGAATGTGGCTACCACGTTAAGTGTTCCAAGCGGCAGTGCGACCATTGGCCGCTGCAACTTAACCGTTACGGGCGCGACAACCGTTAGCGGGACATTAGATTTTAATAGTGCCTTAGGAGTAAAAACATTAGGAGATATTACCATCAACATCGGTGGAACATGGACAAGCACGGGCAATTCAGCACTTACGATTACGGGAAGTTTAACGAATGACGGAACATTTGCCGAAGAGAACGGTATGGTAACTTTTATCGGTTCCTCAGCGCAAACAATCACCGGCGCTTGCACCTTCAATAATATAACAGTAAATAATGCAGCAGGAGTTACCGCCAGTGCAAATCAAACCGTGAATGGCGTGCTTTATTTAAGCTCCAATGCTTCTGCCACACAAGGGTGCCTTGAAATGAGTACTTATACCCTTACCATGGGCGCTAATGCAACTACCACAGGAACCGGCGATGTGACCGGGATTGTGAAACGGACAAGTTTGGATCCCGCCACTTCATATACCTTTGGGAATCAGTACACAACAATAAACTTTCGGAATGTAGGAACTTTACCGACTGATGTCAGCGTGAAAATCACCATCGGCTCGGCACCAGCGTGGAAAACGGATGCTGTCGAAAGGACTTACGATATCATCCAGACAGGAGGAAGCGGTAGTTTTACGACTTTAAACTTGCACTACCTTGATAGCGAACTTAATGGGAATACAGAAAATACGTTGGTCAAATGGGCCTGCGACGCTCCTTTTATACCGGGGACGGCGATAGAATTCGGCAGGTCAAATTATGAAGTGACGGACAACTGGGTTGGAACATCAAGCTTCGATGTATCACTTTGGCCCACAAGCTTTGACACAAGAATCGAGACAATAGGTAATTCTGTCCTCTCAAACACTACCTGGAATGGATCAATTAGTACAGTTTGGACTAACCCTGGTAACTGGACTCCAAAAGGTATTCCATCAGACTTAAGCGATGTCATAATTCCTGATACTTCAACAACCATCAACAACCCGACATTAGGTATATCTCTTGCAGTCGGAAGACTGACAATCGAGAGTGGAGGAATTTTGAACTCAGCGGCAACCTCCACCGTTACCATCTCTGGTGGTAACGGCGCGTGGAGTGACAACGGAGGTACATTTAATGCCAGCACAGGCACAGTGATTTTCACTAACGCGGTAGCCACAATATCCGGTGTAACGGATTTCTACAATGTGACGATTAATTCCGGTGCGGTGTTGACACTGGGAAGCGGTGGTACAATGCGGATTAGCGGGACGATGACCAATAATGGAACATGGCGTGCAGCGCAACTAGCAAATAATACCGTCGAGTATAATGGTGGAAGTCAGACAGTATTGAATCCTAACGGAGCCACTCCAGGCTACGATAACCTTATCCTCAGCGGTAGTGGAACTAAAACAATGCCAGGCACTGCACTGGCTATAGCCGGGGATTTCTCCATGTCGGACACAGCCACGGCCACTGCGGGTGCCGCGATGACTATCGAAGGCGACTTTACCCTCGGCTCAGGAACCACGTTTACCACGGGGGCATTGAGTCATTCAATCGGCGGGGACTTCTTGAACAACGGCGGCACCTTTACTGCCATCGGAAACACCATTATGCTCGATGGCAGCAGCGCACAAACAATTGGCGGGACTGCTGCTACAATGTTTGACAATCTTACTTTAAACAACGCAGCCGGTGCCTTGCTTGGAAACAGTGAAATCGTAAATGGCACACTAACGTTGACAAGCGGAAGATTGACGACTACCTCTTCCTATACACTAACCATGGGAACAGCGGGAATTATTTCAGGTGGCAGCATCAGTTCTTATGTCAACGGCAACCTGCAGAAGAATTTCCCGACCAATGCAGGAACACAGTCGTTCACTTATACGATCGGGGATGCCTCCATCTACACCCCGGTAGTACTGGATATCAGTAACGTCAATATTAGCTCCAACCCGGTCAATATCATTGCATACATCGCATCTACCGATACCAATGAAAGCAGTGGCTCGGGGATCGACCAGACCAAAAAAGCAGACTGCTACTGGTTCGTGAATGAAAATGCATCACCCGGTATATTTGACACCTACGATATCACGTTAAATCTTTCAAACACCACAAATTCGGGGGAAGCCGGCGGAACTATTGAAGGCTATACTATTAAAAAATTCGATCCTTCCACGTGGGCTTCAACTTCCAGCACTGTGACCAATAATTCTGAGGGTAACAGAACCATCAAAGCCACCGGCCTGACGAGTTTCAGCGATTTTGAATCGGGTGAAGACTGCACTGCACCAACCATTACACTGGGGGGCAATCCATCAGTATGCAGCGACACAATATCGGTAAATCTTACCTATAGCGCAACGACAGGCAGCCCGGATCAGTATACCATCGATTATAATGCAGCGGCCGAAGGACAAGGGTTTGCCGATGTAGCCTATACAACGCTGCCATCGAGCCCGATTTTACTAACCGTACCGGGAGGAGCTGCTGAAGGAACATATAATGGAACACTTAAAGTTAAAAACAGTTCGACGGGTTGCGAAAGCAGCGGGTATGAGATAACTGTGACGGTAACGAATTGCGGCTATTTGATACCACTGTCCAACTGGTCATTGTTCATGGCAATCGGTCTGATGCTTGTGGCTTCTGCATTCATTTACAGGAGAAGGATTTCGGGATAAGTTGCTCTAATCTGTGAATAAAAGTTTCCCTGGTCCGGATATATATTCATCTTCTTTTCTAAATTTACCTCATTAAAAAAGAACTTAAAATAATTAAGCTGTTTCTACGTTTAATCTCAGCCAAATGAAAATAATATGACCGGATTTTTTTTATTGCAGATCAGTACTAGTAACGACTTAATCAGCGGACAGGCCAACCCGTCTGAAATCACTCTTTCTGTCTATGACCTCGCCCTTAAAGGCGGATGGATTATGGCAATCCTCGGTGTTCTATCCATCATAGCAGTTTATATTTTTATTGAACGGTTTCTGACTATCAAAAAGGCCAGCCAGGATGACAAACATTTCATGAACAATATTCGTGATTTCATGCACAACGGCAGATTGGATTCGGCCTTAGCGCTTTGCCGTAACAATGAAAGTCCGATTGCCAGGATGATAGAAAAAGGGCTGATTCGCATAGGCCGGCCTTTAAATGATATTAATACCGCCATTGAAAATGTCGGTAAGCTTGAAGTAGCGAAAATGGAGAAAAACATTGCCGGACTGGCCACTATTGCCGGAGCAGCGCCTATGCTCGGCTTCCTGGGAACCGTGATCGGGATGATTGTTGCCTTTTATGACATGTCTATGGCGGGAAATAACATCGATATTACACTCCTTTCCAACGGCATATACCAGGCCATGGTAACCACGGTTGGTGGTTTAATTGTGGGTATCTTTGCACTCGTCTTCTATAACATATTGGTTTCCAGGGTTGAAAATTTAGTCTTCATCCTGGAAGCACGCGCTTCTGAATTCATGGATCTCCTGCACGAGCCTGCATCTTAAAACTTAAACGCCATGCCAATCCACGCCAGAAATAAAATCAATGCTTCATTCAGCATGGCTTCCATGTCTGACCTGGTTTTTCTTCTATTGATCTTTTTTATGATCACTTCTACACTAGTTGCTCCAAACGCCATCAAGCTCCTGCTTCCAAGCAGTAATAGCAAGACCATGGCCAAACAAACAGTCACAGTCTATATTAATAAAAATCAGAATTTCTTTGTTGAAGAACTCCAGGTTAATGAGGATATCCTCGAATCCCAGATCGCTCAGAAACTTACAGGGCAGACGGAAGGTACAGTCGTTTTAAGGGCTGATAAATCAGTACCTGTTCAGCACATAGTAACAGTTATTGATGCTGTTAATGGGATCAACCGGAAAAATGGGACAAAACATAAGGTGATCCTGGCTACTTTGCCAAAATGATAAACGAGAAAAAAAACAGGATTAAGGGCATATTGGGAACCATCCTATTTCATGTGGGATTGCTGGTTTTATTGCTCTTTCTGGCCTTACGGACCCCACTGCCTCTACCGGGGGAAGAAGGCGTACTGGTTAATCTTGGTTTTGATGAGACCGGCATGGGTATGGATCAGCAGGAACAGCCTGCCCCTGCCGAGCCTTTGCCTCAGCCAACATCTTCCAGGCAGGAGCCGGAAGAAGATGAATACCTGGTACAGGATGTAGAAGAGGCGCCTGCGATCAGAGAGAAAATAGTTGAAGAAAAAAAGAAAGAGCCTGAAAAAGTCATTCCGAAACCTGAACCAGAGCCGGTCAAAGAGATAATCCAACCCGAACC
Source organism: Bacteroidales bacterium (assembly GCA_023229505.1). Lineage (NCBI taxonomy): Bacteria > Pseudomonadati > Bacteroidota > Bacteroidia > Bacteroidales > Bacteroidales bacterium. The sequence goes on from JALNZD010000032.1 coordinate 5,610, forward strand.
CATGCCCGAGCCTAAGCCTCAGCCTAACCCCAAAGCTATGTATAAAGGCAAGAGCACTACAACGACACAGGGCGGCCAGGAAGGTCAGACCGGGAAGCCAGGCGACCAGGGCAATCCCAATGGCACACCCGGTGCTCCCACTTATAAGGGTGCGGGTGGAGAAGGAGCAGGAACGGGAAGTGGCAAAGGAACAGGAACCGGAACCGGAGATGGAGCGGGAGATGGTATCTCTTATAGTTTGGGTGGAAGAGGCTCTTTGATGCTCCACAAACCTTCCTATGATTCCAAAGAACAAGGGAAAGTGGTGGTAACTATAAAAGTAGACAAGCAGGGAAATGTCGTCAGTGCCGTGGCCGGTGCAAAAGGAACCAATGTTTCCGATCAGACATTATGGCAATTGGCTAAGGACGCGGCACTCCGGTCCCGGTTCATCGCTAATCCCAATGCGCCCGACACACAAGTCGGCACGATCACCTATAATTTTATCCGGCAGAATTAATTATCTCATTCAATTTACAAATATGAATTACCGGCAGACCCTGGACTACCTGTTCGCTCAACTGCCGATGTTTCATCGCATTGGTGCTGCCGCTTACCGGGCTGACCTCAGCAATACTATTAATTTATGCACCTTGCTCGGCCACCCGGAAAATACTTTTAAATCTGTGCACATTGCCGGTACCAACGGAAAAGGATCCACTTCGCACCTGATCGCTTCTGTTTTACAAAGTGCCGGCTACAAAACAGGGTTGTACACTTCACCCCACTTGAAAGATTTCAGGGAAAGGATCCGGATCAACGGAAAGAAAATCCCTAAAAGTTTTGTCAGCAAGTTCGTCAACCGTTACAGAAATCAGTTTGAACCTGTTGAAGCATCCTTTTTTGAATACACCGCTGTGATGGCATTTCAGTATTTTGCAAAAGAAAAGGTCGATGTGGCCATCATCGAAACCGGGATGGGGGGCAGGTTGGATTCTACTAACGTCATAACCCCGTTAATCAGTGTGATTACTAACATCAGTAAGGATCACACAGCGTTTTTAGGTGAAACTTTACCAGCCATTGCTGCAGAAAAAGCCGGCATTATCAAACCCGGCGTGCCGATAATAATCGGCGAAACACAACCGGAAGTCCGGGAAGTTTTCCTGGCTAAGGCTAAAGCGTTGAAGTCACCGATTCTGTTTGCTGACCAAAACTTTAAAATGATAAGAACAGGCTTGAGAAAGGGTTCGTTTTATATGGCAGCTTCCACGGGGGACTCTATCCCCGGGGATGGAGTCCTGTTGTATTGCCCACTCAGCGGAATCTACCAGGAGAAGAATATCATTTCAAGCTTCCAGGTTATTAAACTTTTAACAGAATCAGGATTCAACATTCCCGAAGGTGCCATCACGTCAGGTTATAAAAATGTGATCCGGCAGACAGGACTGCAGGGCAGGTGGCAGTCACTGCCCGGTAAACCAAAGACTATCTGTGATGTTGGCCATAATGAAGCGGGAATAAGATATATCCTCGAACAACTGGGCCAGGAAAAATTCGACCGTTTGCATTGGGTTTTTGGGTTAGTAAATGACAAGGATGCGGACAGTATCCTTAAATTATTGCCACGCCATGCAGTTTACTATTTCTGCAAGGCGAATATTCCAAGGGGTTTGGAAGCTTTAGAATTGCAACAGAAGGCTCTGGCATATGGACTGAAGGGAGAAGTGTATCAATCTGTCAGGGAAGCATTTATGGCAGCCCGGAATTCAGCCAATTCGAATGATCTGGTTCTTATAGGGGGAAGCACCTTCGTAGTTGCGGAAGTGCTTTGATCTTAACCTCCGCTGATAAGATGCAAAACTATCACATCATCCCCAGCCTTGATCATCACATTATCACGGTCCACTTTTTTCACTAATAAACCATTGATCTTAGTCACCAGCATAGGGAAAGTGAAATTTTTATATTGAATAAGTTCCGCCAGCGTGAGCTGATCACGTTCAATAATTTCTTTGTTATTATTTAACTGAATTTCCATCTTTTACATTTTACCTAAAATAATCTCTAATACCTGGTTTGCCTGCATGTTCGCTACAACGCCAACACGCGGAGCCAGCGGCGGAAAATCTTCCGATACTTCATTAGACCCATCCCCAAAAAAATACAGCTTTCCAGTAACCGTCATTCCAATTGACTCATTCTCACCCCATCCGGCCAGCCCGCTCCCGCAAATGAGATAATGATCCGGCATTTTTTCAAGCACCGTTTCGACAATCATCTGCTTCATTTCAGCCCGGTCGAAAGCTTCCACGATCACATCACATTCTTTAAAGATATCAGGAATATTTTCCTCATTAAGCTGAATCTCATGCGTTTCGACCTTAATCAAAGGATCAATCCTGTTAATATTCTCTTTCAAGGCAATCACTTTAGCTTTACCTACCTGATCAGTAAAAAAATACTGCCGGTTCAGGTTCGAAACATCTACCTTATCATAATCGGTGATTACCAGTTTCCCCACTCCTACCCTCGCTAAAGCTACAGCACAATTTGAGCCAAGACCACCGCAGCCGGCGATCCCGACGACCTTGTCCTTAAGTTTGGTTCTGATGTGTTGGTCATTCATGGTCATTGATAGTCATTAAGTTGTCATAAAGTTGTCATAAAGTTGTCATAAGGTTGTCATAAGGTTGTTTAAAAAGTGTTTTCATTCTGTCTTCTGTCTTCTGTCTTCTGTCTTCTGTCTTCTGTCTTCCTATTAACAAAATTAAGCAATTCAGCTCTTCATGGAATAATATTAATTCCTTCCAGCCATTTCAAAAATTTCTACTTTTGTGCTGCTAATTAATTAACAATAAAATTCTGAAAATATGGATACCGCGACTATCGCCAAAACCCAGGTAGTATTGAAAGAATGGCCATATAACTGGACGCCGCTGGATAAAGGATACACGGACAAGATATTGTATGTGAATGTCGGATCGGGTGAAATAAAAGAGAAAGCCGTTCCTCCCCTGATGAAAGAAAAATTCATCGGCGGAAGGGGCTATGGGCTAAGGCTGCTCTGGGATGCAACCAAACCGGATACAAAATGGGATGACCCTGAGAATGAGATCAATATCTCCTCAGGCCCTATTGGCGGGATCACCCAATATTCAGGAACAGGAAAATCGATTTGTGTCTCTATTTCGCCGTTGACTGATGTTCCCATTGACAGTAACGTCGGCGGGTACTTTGGTCCTTTCCTTAAATTTTCCGGCTTTGATGCTATTGAATTGCAGGGGAAAGCTGATAAGGATGTGATCGTTTTTATTGACGGGATCAACCATAAGGTGACCGTTAGTGAAATCAATGTTAATATCAAAGATTCCCATGTCCTGGCTGAATACCTGACCGATCTTTATGCCGATGATGAAAAGGATAAGAAAAATGTGGCCGTGGTATGTTCAGGCGCTGCAGCGGAATATTCCCTGATCGGGATGCTGAACTTCAGTTTCTACGACACCCGCCGGAAAAAGGTGCGTCTGAAACAAGCCGGTCGTGGAGGCATCGGAACCGTACTTCGCAATAAGAAGATTAAAGCTGTTGTAGCTAAAATAGCCGGCGTAAAAGGCAACCTGAATAATGTGGCCGACCTCGAACCGATCATGGAGCGTGGCAAGCGGTTTAATGCTGAAATGCGCGATCTCGATGATTCACAGGCGGAAATGCGCACGAAAGGTACGGCCCACCTTACCAATATCATGAATGATTATGACCTTCTGCCTACCCATAATTTCAAATTCGGAAGTCATCCGGAAGCTAACGCCATTCATTCTGAAGTCTGGAAAGCACGCTTTACCCAAGGGATACCTGATGGCTGCTGGATAGGTTGCAACATGGCCTGCTCAAAAGGTGTAGATAATTATAAGCTGAGAACAGGACCTTATGCAGGCGACAGTGTCCTGGTCGATGGTCCGGAATACGAAAATGCCGGCGGATTGGGCTCCTGCAGCGGTATCTTCAACCCTGATTACATCATTGAAGCGAATTTCTACTGCGATACTTATGGTATCTGCGCTATCTCTTTTGGAACCATTACAGCCTTCGTGATGGAATGTTATGAAAACGGTATCCTGAATGACCAGCGCACCGGTGGCCTTAAACTGAACTTCGGCAATGCCGAATCTGCCATGGAAATGCTTCACCAGATGGGACGCGGCGAAGGATTTGGCCTGATTGCCGGGATGGGCGTCCATAAAATGAAGCAGTTGTTCGCCGAAAGCGGATGGGGTGATGCAGGTTTCCTGAATGATATCGGCATGGAAAATAAGGGCCTGGAATACTCTCAGTACGTCTCTAAGGAATCTTTAGCCCAGCAGGGTGGATATGCCATGACAAACAAAGGCCCGCAGCATGACGAAGCCTGGCTCATTTTCATGGATATGGTGAACAACCAGATCCCCACTTTTGAAAAGAAAGCCGAAGCGTTGCATTATTTCCCGATGTTCCGCACCTGGTTCGGGCTGGTCGGGCTTTGTAAACTCCCATGGAACGACGTTGAGCCGCTTACTAACGCCGAAACCGACGAACCGGCCAAAGTGCCCGAGCATGTCGATAACTATGTGACCATCTATAAAGCCGTTACCGGAAAACCTTTCGACAAGTTTGAAATGATCCGGATGTCGGAACGCGTATATAATTTCCAGCGGATATTCAACATCCGCAGGGGATACGGAACGAGGAAATACGATGCCCAGCCCTACCGCGCTGCAGGTCCTGTTACTAGGGAAGAGTATGAATCAAGGGCGGATCGTTACGACAAGCAACTTAAGGAAAAGATCGGAGTTGACCCGGCAGGATTGTCCACTGAAGAAAAAATGAAACTCACCCGAAAATTCAGGGAAGATCAGTATGAAAAGCTACTGGATGCTGTCTATTTCAGAAGAGGCTGGACGAAAAACGGAATTCCGAAGATCGAGCACCTGCAAAAACTGGGGATGGACCTGCCGGAGCTGATCGAACTGGTGAAGGACAAGCAGGGGGATTAATTGAAAATTGAAAATTCTGAGTTTTGAGTTATAATTGTGTTTCCTTATTCTCTGTGTAACTCTGCGATACCTCTGTGGAACTCTGTGTAACTAAACACAAATTGCAAGTTGATTTATAAGACAGTAATTTTCCTTATATAAACCTGATCACCAGTTCTCAATCTCGCCAGGTATAAACCGGGTACCGGGAAGATCTCATCCTTCAGCAATCGGTCCAGTATCGGCTGGTTCCCATCATATTGCTTGCTATAAACCAGTTTTCCGGTTAATGTAAATATTTCCAGGATGGCCTTTCCTCCTGTTGGAAAAGCTTCAAGGTATAACAGTTCCCCATCTTTCACAGGAACAGGATAGATCCTGAAATTGCCGTTTTCAAAATCTTCCGGATCCACAATTCCTATTCCGGAATAACAATCACTCTGGTATTGGGAAATAATGCCGGATGTGACTTCGCACCTGTCAGTTCCGATAGTAAAACTTGTTGTTCCTTCAAAAATGGTATCCGATGGGGAATACGATTCGTTATAATACACGTTCACATTATAAGACCCGGGTTCAAGCGGCCCGTAAGTTACTGAAAGGTCAAAGGTGCAGAGGCAAAACGCCGCCAATCCTGTATCAATCTGGTACCAGTCAATTTGATGATCAATTATATTTATCTCCATCGTGTAAACAGCTCCACAATTCCGGTATGCTCCTGTTTCCCACAATGTTACTGTATCCCCGTTGACATATGCAAAAATGTTTTGAGATTGTGAGGATAGGGCCATGTTTATCAGCGAATAAATGATTAGAAAACTGATTGTGAATGATTTCATGGAAATGAGTTTTTTTAGTCGTAAATCGATAATCTGACAATAAAGATAGCAATTTTCAGCTTCATATGCAACATGTTTTTATATAAACATAAATTTTCTTCTTCTTTAATTAGCCTTACACATTTTGTGCTTTGCTGCGGTTATAGTATTTTTGTCCCGATATGCATAAGATCACATATCGAAAAAAATTAAACTATGGGTAGGTTAAAGCCTAGCAAATTCGAAATATTCCTGAATTATAAGTTGTGGTTATCTTCTGTGACAGGAGAAGGAATCATTGAGGAAGACAAGTATAAACTATTGCAGATAATCAATGAGAAAGGTTCCTTGAAAGCGGCGGCAGATGAAATGAAGATAAGTTACCGTAAAGCCTGGGGAGACCTGAAAAAAGCAGAGAGCTTATTGGGGTATGAACTGATTATCAGGCAACGTGGCGGGAAATCAGGGGGTCAGTCACATTTAACTGATAAAGCGAAAAAACTCCTGGAGGCTTACGATGTCCTTCATATGAAAATGGATGATGCTGTAGAGAAAGCTTACGAAGAGTTTAAAAATAAAACTAGTAATCTTGAATGATTATGAGAAATTCGTTTGCCTTTTTGCTCCTGTTTTTAATGTTCTCCTGCCAGAGCTCAAATAACCCGCAGAAGAATAAAAATGCTGCGATTTCAGGCGATATCATCATTTTTCATGCCGGCAGTCTTTCCGTTCCTTTCCAGGAAATTGCAAGGGATTTTGAACGGGAAAACCCCGGAGTGAAAGTTCTCCTTGAGGCTGCAGGCAGCGTCGATTGTGCGCGGAAGATCACCGATATGCATAAGCCTTGTGATCTGATGGCTTCTTCCGATTATAAAATCATAAAAAAATTTCTGATTCCCGGTTATACATCCTGGTACCTTCCCTTTGCCGGGAATGAAATGGTCATCGCTTATACTGACCACTCCGCCCTTGGCGATGAAATATCTGTCCAGAACTGGCCGGAAATCCTCCTCAGCGAAGAAATCCGTTACAGCCGGGCAGACCCTGATGCTGATCCCTGTGGTTACCGCACCGTGATGGTCATGCAGCTTGCCGGGCTTTATTATGGAAGAAATGACCTGGCCAATAAATTGGCTGCAAAAGATCAGCGGTATATCCGTCCGAAAGAAGTTGACCTGCTGGCGTTACTTGAGCTCCACGAGACCGATTATATCTTTATTTACCTTTCGGTGGCCATCCAGCATGGTCTTAAATTTCTTGAACTGCCGGATGAAATCAACCTGAAGAAGATGGAACTGAATGAACATTATAAGCAAGCCGGTGTTAAGATAAAAGGAAATACTCCTTCCAGCCAAATAGAGGTCAGGGGTGAAGCCATCGTTTATGCTGTCACTGAGCTGGATAATGCTCCAAATCCTTTGGTAGCCGAGGCTTTTCTTAATTATCTCCTGAATAATGAGAAAGGGATGAAAATCATGAATCAAACGGGCCATAAGTCATTAATTCCTGTCCCGCAAAATCCTGATATGAAACTTCCTGAATACTTGAATCAATACACCATTGCAAAAACTGATACAATATAAACCATCTTAATTTATCTTCTCATATGAAAGAAGTTTTGAAAAGACTTGGCATTAAAGAAATAAACCATGGAATCCATGATGGACTTAAATGGGTTGAAACACATGGCGGGCTCCTGGAATCCCATTCTCCGGTGGATGGAAAACTTATTGCCAAGGTATGTCAAGCTTCCCGGGAAGATTATGAGCGGGTGATTTTTAGCGCTCAAAAAGCCTTCACAGCCTGGCAAATTGTACCTGCTCCGAAGCGTGGGGAGATCGTCCGCCAGATCGCCAACGAGCTCAGGATATACAAAGAGCCCCTGGGGAAACTCGTTACCTATGAAATGGGGAAGACCTGCCAGGAAGGCTTGGGTGAAGTGCAGGAGATGATCGACATTGCCGACTACGCGGTTGGGCTTTCCAGGCAATTATACGGATTGACGATGCACTCCGAACGGCCTCAGCACCGGATGTATGAACAGTATCACCCGCTGGGCGTAGTCGGCGTGATCAGTTCATTCAACTTCCCGGTTGCAGTCTGGGCCTGGAATGCCATGATCGCAATGGTTTGCGGCGATGTGGTCATCTGGAAACCATCTTCCAAAACACCTTTGTGCGCTGTAGCTGTGCATCATATCATCCAAAAAGTTCTGAAAGAAAACCATCTTCCGGCAGGTGTCCTCAGCCTGGTAGTTGCCGGCTCTTCATCCTTAGGCGATAATTTCCTGGCCGACAAGCGAATGCCGTTAATCTCAGTCACAGGCTCTGTAAGGGTCGGCCGCCATGTTGCAAAAATTGTCGGGGAAAGATTGGGCAGGACAATCCTTGAATTAGGCGGCAATAACGCTATCATTATTTCCCAGTACGGGAACAAAGATATGGCCTTGCGCGGCAGCCTTTTCGGGGCCATTGCCACAGCAGGGCAGCGATGCACCACTACGCGGAGGCTGATCATCCATGATTGCATGTTTGATATATTCAGGGAAAAACTTTTAAAATCGTATAATCAGGTAAAAATCGGGAACCCTTTAGATGAAACTACTATTGTTGGCCCCCTTGTCGATAAAAGCGCCGTTGAAGCGTTTCGCCATGCGCAGGAGGAGGTTGTTAAAGAAGGTGGAAAGATAATATTCGGCGGGCAGATCCTGGAGGGAGAAGGGTTTGAATCTGGCTGCTATGTCGTTCCCTGCATAGCTGAGGCAGAGAACCATTATCAAATTGTCCAGGAAGAGACTTTTGCCCCTATTCTTTACCTGATCAGGTATAAAACCATTGAGGAGGCTATTGAAATTCAGAATGGCGTACCCCAGGGACTCTCTTCGGCTATTTTTTCACGGAACATTATTGAAACAGAGAAATTCCTTTCCCATGCCGGTTCTGATTGCGGGATTGCTAATGTGAATATTGCAACGAATGGTGCTGAGATCGGCGGAGCTTTCGGTGGTGAGAAAGATACCGGCGGTGGCCGTGAATCAGGCAGCGACGCCTGGAAAGCTTATATGCGCAGGCAGACCAACACGATCAATTTCAGTACTGAGCTTCCATTAGCACAAGGAATTAAATTTGATATTTTTGAAGAATAATTATATGAAGAAGTTCCAGATTATTTACCTTTTGATCGTTTTCGCCCTCTTAACCCAAACCGGGAAATCACAGGAAATCACAAATGATTTTTATGATGATGCTGAAACTTCCAGCCTGAAAGGGTTGACAACTATCCAGGTCACCGGGGAAATCGGAAATCCCGGAGAAATAGATATCATTAAACTTCAGCCACGCTCCCTGGTAATGAAGGAGGCGCTGGCTGACGGCGATTCGAACCGGTTTATCGGGGCATACCGGTATGATGGTTACTCACTTTACGACATACTTAACCATGTCATTCTCAAAAAGAAAAATGAAGCTGAGTTTCCCCCAATCATCGATATGTTTGTGAAAGTCGAGAATGACCGGGGGGAATCGGTTGTGATCAGCTGGGGTGAAATATACTACCCTGCACACCGGCATGAAATTATCATCGCGACGAAGGTCGCACGCATTGTTCCATCGAAAACCAAGGATCTGTGGCCATTACCCGAAGAGACAAAGCTTGTCGTCGGCAATGACCTTCTGACCGAGCGAAACATCTCAAATCCGGTAAAAATAACTGTTTATTCAGCCTCTGCATCCTATCCCGTTAACCGGAACATGAATCCCCTCTATTCTCCCGGTATTAAAATTTATAAGGGGGATAAATTCCTGGGGGAAATGGTCACATCACCTGTTTTGGCGCAAAGTGCTGAATTCGAAACTATTTTCTACGGCCGTGGAAGGGGCATTCACAGCACGACCCCATTCAGGGGCTGCCTGTTGAAGGATGCACTTCAACCTTATTATGGCATTGACCGAAAAACCCTTCGCGAAGGTTTATTCCTTATTGCCTCCGTGGATGGTTACCGGTGTGTTTTTACTTTCAGCGAAATCTTCAACCGGAATGACCAGTCGGAGGTTTTATTAATTGAAGATCAGAAAAATCAGGATGGTGGTGTGTTTCGCTTATTTCCTGCTGCCGATTTCTTTTCCGACAGAGCCATTAAAGCTGTTTCGGAAATCAGGTTGCTGGAGAATCAAAATAATTGAACCTTTTGTATTGATCCAAAGGTTGTTTTGTGTGGAATAAACTTTTAAAAGATTCTACAGCAAACTTCCGGTTATAGTTGCTAAAAAGTGAAACTTCATCGTAAAATTAACCGGCGATGAACTAATGTCCCCAGTAAGTATTCCCTGGCATTTATGAGGGGCATTTTTAATAAGACCTTCTACCATGTTTATTCCCGCCTCATCAAGATTCAGGGTCCTTTCAGCAATAAGCAGATGCTGCAGAAGCTCTGTCGGAAGGGTTGCCAGCACCTGTGATTCTGATCCATTTTCATCGCTGACGGTCAGTAAGCCATTAGTGAGGGTTTGATCGTCAGTTCCACTAAAAGAAGTAAGAGAGTATGTTGCCGACTTTATCTCAATAGTTTCAATATAATCCACATATTCTTCAAAATTATTATAAACGACCGCATCCAGCAGGTAAATTTCGTTAAGAGAGGTCGTGTCGCTATTCACCTCAAAGGTCAGATCAAACTCAAAATCCTTTGAGAAATTTATAATATAGCAGGAAGAACTGGCAACCAGGAAGATTGCAGCTAAAAGAGTGAGATACAATCGTATTCTCATAGGTAATGGATTTTGAAAATCAATGGATAAAATGCGTTATGAACCACGTCAGGTTGCCATGGACTATTTATTAATCTTACAAAAGGGAAAAGGTTATATTACAAAATATGAGATGACATCTCAATGACCTCAAATTATCTCCTCAATTCAAACTTTTCTCCAAGGTAAACTTTCCTGACCTGCTCATCGTCTGCGAGCTCTTGCGAAGTGCCTGATTTTAGAACTTTTCCTTCAAGAAGAAGATAGGAACGATCAGTGATTGATAATGTTTCGTGGACATTATGATCGGTGATCAATACACCGATATTTTTATCTTTCAGATGGGTAACGATTTCCTGTATGTCTTCTACTGCAATGGGATCTACGCCTGCAAAAGGTTCGTCTAAAAGGATAAAGTTGGGGCTTACCGCAAGCGACCGGGCGATTTCAGTTCTCCGCCGTTCGCCTCCCGATAATTGAATGCCCATGCTTTTGCGAACAGTGTTCAGGCCAAACTCCTCAAGTAAGGATTCGAGTTTCTCCTTTTGCTCCTGTTTCGACATTTTGGTGAATTCCAATACAGCCCTGATGTTATCCTCCACACTCAGTTTTCTGAATACGGATGCTTCCTGCGCCAGGTAACCAATCCCCCTCTGCGCCCTCTTATACATCGGTTCTTCAGTTATCTCGTCGTTATCAAGGAATACCTTACCGGAGAATGGTTTGATCAATCCAACGATGATGTAAAAAGAAGTAGTCTTGCCCGCACCGTTCGGCCCAAGCAAGCCAACAATTTCCCCCTGCTTTACTTCAACAGAAACATCATTGACAACTATTCGCTGCCTGTATTTCTTGACGATTTTTTCAGTTCTGAGAATCATATATTAAACTTTCCATGTTTTAAAATGAAAATTGGAATGATACAAATATCCGAAACTGGTCAACATCCGGACCATCCAGGTGAGAAAGCCTCCAAATCGCATCAATCCTTATAACTTTAAAAATATTTTCAATTGCCACACCAGCTTCAAAATAAGGTTTATTTAAATCCCCGCTGTTGCTCGGAAATACCGAATAATTCCTGTTCTCTTCAGACATTGTTCCCCATATTGCCCGGCCTGTAACCACCTCCCTCCATTTTAGTTTACGCATCAATGGTATCCGGTTTAAAAACCAACCATCAAAATGATGGGTATAATAAAGAGAAGCATATGTATCACTTATAAACTCATAATAATTCATCATATTGCCTGCTTCGGAGTAATAAAAGAATGTTTCGTTACCCTCGTGGATTTTTAAAAACGGGTAAGGAAGTTTCCCCCAGATTTTTCCAGTCTCAAATATATATTTTGACCACCCGATATTTGCCACATTAAACCATTGCTTTATCTTAAACTGCAAGCGGTGATATTCCATATCGCTGCCTGAGAATCCCGGGATTCCATAACCATATAACACTTCCAGTACCGGGTATTTAGTGCCCAGCGTTATCCGCTCAAATTCTCCATAAATATATTGTTCCCGGAAAGCAAAACGGGTATAAAGCTGTATTTCATTGGAGACTAATGAATTATCAGTGTACCGGCTGCCATTGTCATGAATAATAAATCCACTATCGATTGCAAACACATCGCGACGAATAAACTTAATCGTATTGGAAAAGCCTGTAAACCATTCATGCTCATAAAAAGCCTTGTATTCTCTTACCATGGTCAATTTATTGGCAGGACTTCTCCGGAAAAAGGAAGCAAAGAAATTATCTTCGCTGAAAGCATTCGGGTCCTGGCCTAACTGTTCCATGTCATATTTAAAGGAAAGCCCAAAACTTCGCCTGGGATTCTTACTAACCATATACCTCATCCCCAGGGCATATTTAAAACTTTCATCCTTTGTCCCATAGGCCAAATGCCCCTCCAGTAATAATTTCTTACTGAATTTATTGCTGGTCCGGCCGCCAATCCTCAACCTGAGTCCTTCAATCGCATTAAAACTAATGAATTTATACAACGGGCCAACTTCAAATCTGCCGGATATCCAGTATCCTGTGCCTAAGAGGATGACGACTTTTTCATAATATTTATAAGCTGGAACCTTTTTAATCGAATCAACCATTTCATAGATCTGCTGCTCGCTATCCTCAAGGCTGTCCGGCCTGTTTTGCTCCCACCAGGTTTCATCCCGCTGGTAGGCAGCATTATCGACAATCACATTTGTCGTAGAGGTATAAAACTCATCAGATTTTGGCTGATCGAAGACATATTGGCGATAAGTGGTGGTGCGGTGGCTAAAGATCCCGAATGCTTTCAAGGTATTTCCTTCGAACGGATTCATATCGACAAGTCGGTAATCACGTGTTAACGCCCAATACTGACCATTGGCTTTTTCATAAGTCTGTGAAATGTAAAAATCATTCACCCAGTTGAAATTAGCATCTGCGGCTACCCTCATATCAACCTGTTTAACGGCAAATGCCGTATCCTGGATCCATAAAGTGCCGTAAAAAGTAAGCTCCTGTTTTCTTTTTGGCTCAAACCTGATCTGGTAACAACTCTTCCCATCAATCAAAACGGTATCTTCCAAAAAATACTCATAAGTTGATAATCCAAAATTCGCAACCGGGCTTACAAAATTCTTATCGAAGATATTCAGGTAATTGTCATAAATATTAATATTCAGGAATATTCCTCCCAGGTATTGTGTAAGACTCTGATTTTCAATACCTGATATCTGACTGGCTTTAATCAGCTCACGGGTAGCACGGGGTGATTTCCTGAAATAAAAATCTGAAAGAGCTTCAGTTATGAGGGCAGGCAAATAAACCTTCTGATTCAACTCATTGGTATCGAGGTTCTCGAATACAAAATCAATCGGTTTAAAGATTTTTCGATCCTGAATTTTCTTATCCAGGTTATTAATATCGATTTGAAATTTATTGTAAATCTCACATTGATAATACTGTATCTGATCCGGGTTATTGAGTTCTTTGCTTTTAAATACACGGCGCATCAGCAATTCAATCCATCTTTCCTCCGGTCGTACCTGGACCTCAGCCAAAGTAGTACTGGATTCGGTCATCTCAAAGTTAATCACCTGAAATTTTCCCTTAATCACGTGCTTTTTCAGGGTTTGGTAGCCGACTGACGAAGCATAAACAGAATCACCCGGTTGGGTTGTATTTAATGAAAAAGCCCCATCCAAATCTGAAGTAACGCCAATAGTCGTCTTTTTAAAGTAGATATTTACAAAGGGTAACGGCTGGCCTGTAACTGCATCGGATACCTTCCCGGTAATCCTTGTTTCCTGAGCTTCAACACCCGTCATAAAGGAGGTAATTGTAAGGAGCAGCAAGATTATGTGGCGGTATAACCGGATCATTTTTTTAGCGATGTATGAGCTTATTCGCTGTATTTAATTGTAATTGTAAAGAGGGAACAAATCTGGTTAAAAGTAGTTCAAAGTATCCCTTCCTTCAATATATCGTGCAGATGGACAACGCCTACATACTGGTCATTATCGAAAACCGGCAGCTGGGTAATATTATATCTTCTCATGATCGTCAATGCTTCCACCACCAGGCTGCCAGCCTGAATGATCTTTGGATTGGCAGTCATGATGTCTTTTGCTGTGATACCGGATATATGATCATTCTTTTCCAGCATGCGCCTCAGGTCGCCGTCAGTAATGATACCGATTAGTCTTCCATCGCTCATAACAGCAGTCGCACCTAATCTTTTAGCAGAAATTTCCATGATCACCTTTCTAATTTCAGCATCCATTTCCACCTTCGGTACTTCGTTATTTATATAGAGGTCTGACACACGGAGGTAGAGCTGTTTACCTAAAGCGCCACCGGGGTGCAACCGGGCAAAGTCGCCGGGAGTAAAACCCCTGCATTCCAGCAGTGCAATGGCCAGCGCATCTCCGATGACCATCTGTGCTGCAGAGCTTGCCGTTGGGGCCAGGTTGTAAGGACAAGCCTCCTTGGGAACCGTGGCATCAATAATATAGTCAGCGGTTCTGGCAAGGTAGGATTCTCTATTCCCGACCAAGGCAATCATTTTATTGCCACGTTGCCTTAGTAATGGGATTAAAATCTTGATTTCCGGGGTTTCTCCGCTTTTTGAGAGGCAGATGACAAGGTCGTCCGCCTGAATTATCCCTAAATCCCCATGAATAGCATCCGCAGCGTGCATAAAAATGGCCGGTGTGCCTGTAGAATTAAGGGTGGAAACAATTTTATTCGCGATTATGGCGCTCTTTCCAATACCAGTAATAACCACCCTTCCTTTGCTGCTTAAGATCAGCTCAACGACACTCGTAAAATCATCATTAACAGCCAATTGCAATCCCTTTATGGCGTCCAGTTCGGTCTGAATGGTGTGAAGGGCAATTTGTTTAATTTCTTCCCTGGTTTTCAAAACTATCAGAATTTCACCTGTTTAATATTGAAAAAATGATAAAAAAAGATTAAAAAATAATTTGCTTGTTTAACTTTTTTCAAAAAATAGTATATTTATAAAAATATAATCAACTATTGACAGTTATAGATTTCTCGGATTTACTCACAAAGATATTCAATTTTAGGACGCAAGCATGATTGTCAAGGAAGCAGTATCGATGAAGGAAGTGCTAAAGGACGTGTTTGGCTTCGACAACTTTAAAGGCAACCAGGAAGCAATTATCAAAAATCTCCTTTCTAAAAAGGATACGTTTGTCATTATGCCGACAGGTGGTGGAAAGTCGCTTTGTTACCAACTCCCGGCAATGATGTGTAAAGGGACAGCAATTATTGTATCTCCGCTCATCGCACTTATGAAAAATCAGGTGGATAATCTTCGGAACTTCGGAACCGAGCATAACCTGGCGCATTTCATGAATTCCTCGCTCAGCAAAGCTGAAATGAAAGAAGTAAGGCAAGACCTGGTTGATGGAAGTACAAAGTTACTTTACGTTGCACCGGAATCTCTGACGAAAGATGAGAATGTGGAGTTCCTCCGCAACATTAATATCTCATTTTACGCCATTGATGAAGCACATTGCATTTCCGAATGGGGGCATGATTTCAGGCCGGAATACAGGAGGATCAGGCCTATTATCGAAACAATCGGGCAGGATGTTCCCCTGATTGCACTGACAGCCACGGCCACACCTAAAGTTCAGCAGGATATCATCAAAAATCTCGAAATTCCCCAATCTACTGTCTTCAAATCTTCATTTGACAGGCCAAATCTATATTATGAGATCAGGCCAAAGACCGAAACGGTTGTTAAAGATGTCATTAAGTACATCAAGTCGAATTCAGGGAAGTCAGGGATTGTTTATTGCATGAGTCGTAAAAAGGTCGAAGAGATGGCCGAAAGCCTTGTGGTTAACGGGATTAAAGCTCTCCCCTATCACGCAGGCCTTGAATCGAACACCAGGAAGACGAACCAGGACAGGTTCCTGATGGAAGATGTGGATGTTATTGTGGCTACGATCGCTTTTGGCATGGGTATCGATAAACCCGATATCCGTTATGTGATTCATTATGATATGCCCAAGAGCCTGGAAAGTTATTACCAGGAAACCGGGAGGGTAGGCCGTGATGATGGCGAGGGAAACTGCATTGCATTTTATAGTTATGATGATATCCTGAAACTGGAAAAGTTTATGAAAGATAAACCTGTCGCCGAACAGGAAATTGCAAAAGAGCTTCTCCAGGAAACTGTTGCCTATGCAGAATCGGCTGTTTGCAGGCATAAATTATTATTGCATTATTTTGGTGAAGAATTCCTTAAAGAGAATTGCGGCTCTTGCGATAACTGCCTGCATCCAAAAGCCAAATTTGAAGGGAAAGATTTCATTAAACTGGCGATTGAAACGATTCTTGCCGTAAAACAGCAATTTAAGGCCAAGCATATAGTCAATATCATCTTTGGCAAGAATTCTACCACGATAAAGTCTTATAAACATAATCAACTGGAAGAATTTGGCAAAGGGGCTGATGAAGATGAAAGGTTTTGGAATGCCGTTGTCAGGCAGGCGCTTATCAGCCAGCTTCTTGTCAAGGACATTGAAAATTACGGTATCCTGAAGGTTAGTAAGGAAGGCCACAAATTCCTTAAAAAACCTTATTCCGTCATGCTCACGCATGATCGTGATTATGATAATCTTGAAGAAGAAGAAGATATCCTGGAAGGAGCCCATAAAACCAGCACAGCTGACAAAACGCTTTTCACGCTGCTGAAAGACCTGCGCAAAGAAATATCGCGGAAAGAAAATTTGCCACCATTTGTTATTTTCCAGGATCCGTCTTTGGAAGATATGGCTATTCAATACCCGATAACGTTTGATGAACTTCACCAGATTACAGGCGTTGGTGTGGGTAAAGCTCAAAAATATGGCGAACCTTTCCTCGAATTGATCGCGCAATATGTCGAAGAAAACGATATCATCCGGCCTAACGATATGGTGGTAAAGTCGGTGATAAACAAGTCGGGATTGAAAGTTTACATTATCCATAATATTGACCGGAAATTAGGCCTTGAAGACATTGCAACTGCCAAAAATCTTACTATCAGTGAGTTATTGACTGAAATTGAAAGAATAGTTTCTTCCGGCACAAAACTCGATATTAAGTATTATATCGATGAATATGTTGATGAATACCACCAGGAAGAGATTTTCGAATATTTCCATGAAGCCGATTCAGATTCGGTCGAAGACGCTCTTACTACTTTAGGGGAAGACGAATATACGGAAGAAGAGATCAGGCTCATGCGGATTAAATTTATGTCGGAGGTTGGGAACTGATGACGAAAATCTTAACCGGGCTTCTCTTTATTTTCGCGCTGGGTTCCTGTTATCATACCACACCGGATCCTTCTTTTGACATGACGCTGGTAATACCGGCCGACTCCATGGTGACCTTGCTTACTGACCTGCATCTTGCAGATGGGGTGATCAATACCATCAAGGTCAAGGAGAAATCCCTCCAACACCTTTCTAATGAATATTTTTCAGCCGTTTTGAAAAAACACAAAATTGGTCGGGATACTTTCGATGAAAGTTTGCATTACTATGCCTACCATACAGAGGAACTTAATAAAATTTATGAAAAGGTGATAGTTAACCTGAGTAAAATTGAGAGCATGGTTCCTCCGGCTGAATAGAGATGTTCAGGACGTATCTGCTTCGTATTACTTTGAAAACAGAGCATTACAACTGAATTCACTTGGCCCGATGATCAGGGTATAATCCCAGGAGATGGTTCCATCGACCTGATAGGTTCCCTTCCCACTCACCGTCCAGCCTTCCCCGATTGTCTGAGAAGATACATGAACGGAATTGGTAACCACAAGTCCAACTGCCGGGTCATAACCAGGCCCCGTATTTCCGTAATTATATATAAGTACCTGTGCACTGTTCCCCGGGTCTGCCTGGATTTCTACATTATAATTCAACCGCCTGCAGCTTTCATTCACTTTCCAATCGCCAAGGAATTTCGCGACAGGGTCATCCGGATTAACGTTTTCGTCTGTTGGGAGGCAGGCAGGCATGATTAATACCAGCATACCCATCATGATAATAATAACTCTGGTTTTCATAATTACTTTTTTAAACTTCCAAGGGACTCCATCTCAATTACAAATTTCTGTTTATCCTTATTATCAATGGTTTCAAGTGCTTTTTTGAGAATGAGTCCCGCATAACCTTTTTAAAATTTCCCCTGCAAGGCTGCTGGCCCCGATGCGGAAATATTCTTTTTGGAACCATTGTTCGCCCAAGACATTCAATAACAATCCGGAATAGAGAAGGGCCTGTTCCGGTGTTCTGATCCCACCAGCCGGCTTGATCCCGATTGCTTTACCGGTTTTTTCAAGAAATTCACGGATGGTATCGAGCATCACCAGGAATGCTACCGGAGTTGCACCGATCGAAATCTTACCGGTCGAGGTCTTGATGAAATCAGCTCCGGCAAGGATGGCTAATTCGCTGGCTTTCCTTACCAGTGAAACCGAAGGCAACTCCCCTGTTTCAAGGATGACTTTCAGGTGGATCTGTCCGCAGGTTTCCCGAATAGCCGACAGCTCATCAAAGACCTCTGATTCAAGGCCCTCCAGGAGTTTACCCCTGCTGATCACCGTGTCGATCTCATCGGCCCCTTCAGCTATAGCATATCGTATCTCTTCCAGTTTTACATGCAGGCTTGTCTGGCCCGATGGGAATGCACCTGCTACCGACGCAACTAAGATTCCGGTCCCTTCAAACTCTTGTTTGGCACACCTGACAAACGAGGGATACACACATACAGCGGCAGCATCCGGGAATTCTTTTTTTATTGATGAAAACCTTGCCTGCCGGCAAAGTTGGATTACTTTTTCTTTTGTATCGGATCCTTCCAGTGTGGTAAGATCTAAAAGACCTAGTAACTTAATAAAAAATCTTTGTTTTTCCAGTCCGGGTGAAGTAACTGCCGTCATCTCATCAATCCGCTGCTGCAGTAATTCCAGAGTATTATTGTATTCCCCAAAGATATTTCGCATCATCCTGCTTTTCTAACCATGAAGATAACGGAAAAAGCAAATACTTTATTAGGTATAGTCTGATTTATTTCAGACAAAAACGCCAGATTTTAGATATAAATTTACAAAACATACCAGATTTGTGAAGATTACCGTTATTTTGCAATAAATTTATTTTCTGATGCAGCTTAAATTCTTCCCGATATTCTTATGCTTCCTTATTCACTATCTCCTGCTCCCTGGCAATCTCATTGGACAATCATGGGATTTTATAAAAGAACGTGATGGTATTAAAATATACACCCGCAGTGAAGAAAACACTGCACTGAAATCTTTTAAAGGTGAGGTAGATCTAAAAACAAACATAGAGAAGATCAGTAATGTCATCGGGAGAATTGAGAGTTTTGACTGGTGGGATGATGACATCAGTGAAATCAAGGTATTGGGTTACGAAGAAGAAAAGTATATCAGGTATTACCTGGTTTATGATGTGCAATGGCCTTTCAGCGATCGTGACTTGTGTGTCGAGGCACTGATCACCAATGATCCTATAACAGGTAAACGGGTAGTACGCGCAACGCCGCTATATGGAGTTATTCCGGAAAAGCCCGATCTGGTCCGTATAAAAAATTATTGGCAACAATGGACTATGCAGCCTGCAGGTAATGGAATGATCCATCTCACCCTGGAAGGGGCTGTTGATCCCGGCGGAATCATTCCAGACTGGTTGATAAATCTCGTAATCACGGATACTCCCCTGAATATTATGAGGAAAGTCCGGGAGCAGGTAGAAGACTAATAAAGACAATAATTATCCCTTAAACACATAAACGTTCTTGTATTTGTGAAATTTAACCCATAAATTCGCAAATGAATCTGAATCGTTTAAAGGAATAGATTTGTATAATTCTTGATTTAACATGTCAAAAGTTGCCCATATAATATTCATTGCAGTATTAACTGCCATTGTCATCCTGACTCTTATAGCCCTTAGCTACACAGGTTTTTCATACTATAATACCAGCCTGGGAGAAAGATTTTTCCATATAAATCATACAACACTTAAACCAAGTGGCATTTTTGGTCATGGATTGGGAATTATCGGTTCACTGCTAATACTTATTGGAGTTTTCACCTACATAGTCAGAAAAAGGAGCCGATCATTGATGCGCCTGGGAATATTAAAATACTGGCTTGAATTTCATATCTTCTTGTGTACTTTAGGCCCGATAATGGTGTTGTTCCACACTGCTTTCAAGTTTGGGGGATTAGTGGCTGTCAGCTTCTGGAGTATGGTTGCCGTCTTCTTAAGCGGAATAGTCGGAAGGTTTATCTATATTCAAATTCCGAGATCAATAGAAGGGCGGGAATTAAGCTTAAGCGAAGTTAGGGATATGAAAACTGACATCGGTGATATTATAAATCTTTCGGATAGACTCGATGAAGAAAGCTACAATGTTATTGTAGAATCGACCAAAAAAAGGGTTGGTGTTTATCATGAAAATATCGTTGTGCGCTTTTTTAAGAATTATAGTGAAGATAAAAAGACCTTTCGTAAAGTTAAATCAGTACTCAAAAGAAATAGTCTTACCCAGGCACAATATAAGCAGGTATTGAAACTGGTGAAAAATGAAATTTCACTCAACAGGAAGATCGATAGGCTCGTTACTATGCAGAATTTGTTTAAATACTGGCATGTTGCACATTTACCTTTTGCCATTGTCATGTTAGTTATTATGCTTATCCATGTTGCTGTTACCGTTGTTTTTGGATTCAGATGGATTTTTTAGAAATGGAATCACTTATTGAAAATATTTTGGTCTATGGATTGGCAGCAATATTGTGTCTTGTTGTCGTCTTTATTTACTTGCGAAAACAAAAACGGGATTCAAAAACTGTAGAAGATAAGATAGAAAAAGCAAAACAGGAAGGACTGTTTGAGCCGGTATCTCTCCACCCTGTAGTTGATGTAAACAGTTGTATTGGAAGCGGTGCTTGCATTGTCGCTTGCCCGGAAAGGGATATTCTGGGAATCAGGAATGGAAAAGCAACAACAATAAATGCATCCCATTGTATCGGGCACGGAGCGTGCTTTCATGCCTGCCCTACGCAGGCAATTACCCTTGTCATTGGTACAGAAAAACGAGGCGTTGACCTGCCCCATGTGAACCAAAACTTCGAGACTAATGTGCCCGGTATATTTATCGCGGGTGAATTAGGGGGAATGGGTCTTATAAAAAATGCTGTGGTACAGGGCAAGCAAGCAGTTGAAAACATTGTAAAACAGGTTAAGAAAGATCATAATGCTACCTATGACCTTATAATAATTGGTGCAGGTCCTGCTGGTATCGCTGCTTCTCTTACGGCAAAAAAACACAATCTTAATTTCCTGACCTTAGAGCAGGATACTTTGGGCGGAACTGTTTTTTCATTTCCCAGGTCTAAAATAGTGATGACTTCAAGCATGGATTTGCCTCTGCATGGAAAAGTAAAACTCTACGAAACAAGTAAATCGGAATTGCTTGAATTGTGGACAGAAGTTTTGCGAAAAAACGATATTTCAATTAAAGAAAATTCAAAAGTAGACGCTATTTTTGAAGAAAACAGTCATTTTAGAATCGAAACTCTGGCCGGGGAGCATTTCACTACGAAATTTGTATTACTATCCATTGGACGCCGTGGTACTCCAAGAAAATTGGGTGTTCCGGGTGAATCACTGGAAAAAGTGGCTTACCGGCTTTTGGAGCCTGAAGATATTCAAGGAAAATATATTATCGTCGTTGGCGGGGGTGACTCTGCTGTTGAATCAGCCCTGTTGCTGGCTGAGGAGAATAATGTAATCCTTGCCTACCGGAACGAAGTGTTCAATCGGTTAAAACCAAAGAATAGCAAAAAGATAAATGATGCCATTACAGAAGGCCGTATCGATGTCAGGTTCAATACAAACCTTGTTGCAATTGACAAAGATGATATAACCATTTCGACCGGGCAGGAAAATGAAACGCTGATAATAAAAAATGATCTTGTTTACATTTTTGCCGGTGGCGAATTACCAACGGAGTTTTTAGAGAAAGTTGGACTAAGGATCACTAAAAAATTTGGAGAAGCTATTTTAAAACACTAATTTTATTCTACTGTACGCCAATTTTCATGAAAACAGGGATTGGTAAATTTTTAGCATATGTAATAATTCTGGTAATTTTCGCTTACCAGGCGCATTCTCAGATTTCGCCCGGTGATTTATCAGAAGTGCATTCACACCTGGAAGGCATGTCCAATTGTACTCAATGTCATATTTTAGGAGATAAAGTTTCTAATGAAAAATGCCTGGCCTGCCATACAGAAATTAAGGAAAGGGTTGATAAACAAAAAGGATATCATTCATCTGCCGAAGTACGCGACAAATCCTGTGTCATTTGCCATAATGACCACCACGGCAGAAACTTTGAAATAATCCGTTTTGAAAAAGAAAAGTTTGATCACAGCCTGACCGGTTATGATTTATTGGGTGCACACAGTAAGAAAAAATGCGAAGACTGCCATAAATCGGAATTTATAACTGATCAAAAAATAAAAAATAAAAAGCAGCCTTCCTATTTAGGCCTCAAAACTGCATGTTTATCCTGTCATACTGATTATCACCAGAACACCCTGTCGCGCGACTGCCTGAATTGTCATGCCTATGATGCATTTAAACCAGCAACCCGATTCGATCATGATAAAACAAAATTTCAATTAAAAGGAAAACATGAGGCTGTTGACTGCATTAAATGTCATAAAATTGAAATTAAAAACGATAAGCAAGTTCAGAAATTTGACGGGATTCAATTTGCCAATTGCACAAACTGCCATAAAGATATGCATAATAATCTTTTTGGACAAGATTGCCGTCAATGCCATAACGAAGAGTCATTTCACAACATACAGGGAATGATAAACTTCGATCATAATAAAACCAATTTCAGGTTAGAGGATAAGCATCAGACCGTTGCCTGCAAATCCTGCCATAAGACAGCGCTCACCGATCCTGTAAAACATGACCGGTGCACCGATTGTCACCTTGATTATCATAAAAATCAGTTTGCCAAACAGGGAGTATCGCCCGATTGTTCCAATTGCCACAGCACAAAGGGATTTACGGGGTTCACATATACTATTGAGCAACATAACACAGGCATTTTTCCATTACAGGGAGCTCATCTCGCCACTCCTTGCTTTGCGTGTCATAAAAAAACAGAAAAATGGAATTTCAGGGAAATCGGGATACGTTGCAGCGATTGTCATGCCGATATACATGACCCGTTCCTTGATAAAAAATATTACCCTGATGCAACCTGTAATAGTTGTCATTCGGAAATAAGCTGGAGTGAAATAAATTTTGATCACGCCAAGACCAGTTTTGTGCTAGCCGGGGCTCACCAGAAACAGATATGCCGGTCCTGCCATTTCAAGCAGGATATTGAAGGGATTGTTAATCAAAGATTTTCTGGATTAACTTCTACTTGCACAAATTGCCATAAAGATGTCCATGTAAGTCAGTTTGAGAAAGATGGGGTAATAAATTGTAATCAATGCCATGATTTTAATAGCTGGAAAATTAGTATATTTGATCATGATAAAACTAATTTTAAACTGGATGGGCGACATAAAAACGTAGCCTGTAATAAATGTCACAAGCCGGTCCAGCTCAATGAAATAACTTATGTGCGATACAAATTAAATGATTACAAATGCGAAAGTTGTCATCGATAATATTGTTGGTTGTATTGTGCAGTAATGTATTCGCACAATCTCCCCATGGTAAAGAATTTAATAAGAATTGCAGTGATTGCCATACTACTGAAGGTTGGAAAATAGACCTCAAAAAACTTTCATTCAACCACGATCAGACACAATTTCAGCTCGTCGGGCAGCATCAGCAGGTTAATTGCAGATCGTGCCACAAATCACTGGTTTTTACTGATGCAGAAACCGAATGCATGTCATGCCACACCGATATTCATTACCAGACTGTCGGATTTGAATGCGGAAGGTGCCACACTCCAAAATCATGGATCGTGGAAAATATTACAGAGATCCACCAGCTTGGCCGTTTTCCCCTTGTTGGTGCCCATGTGACCGCCGATTGTTATGACTGCCACACTAGTCTGTCTGAATCTCTTCTGCGATTTGAACTACTTGGAGTTGAATGTTTTGATTGCCATAAGGATAAATACCTGGCTACCACTTCTCCCAAGCATGATGAAGGCAACTTCCCCTCCAATACCTGCGAGGAATGTCATTTGATGAACAGTTTTGACTGGACCAGCGATAACATTAATCACGCTTTCTTTCCGCTTACAGGTGGCCATGATATAAAAGATTGCAAAATATGTCATACGACTAATGATTATTCAAACATCTCGGCGGAATGTGTTTCCTGCCATCAAACGGATTATAACGGAACATCAGATCCTAACCACTCGGTCCTGGAGTTCCCGACTAATTGCATTGAGTGCCATACCACCAGCCCGGGTTGGAAACCTGCTGAGTACACAGAGCATGATGGTCTCTTTCCGATTTATTCAGGATCACATAATGGTGAATGGAATACCTGTGCCGAATGTCATACAACCACCGGTAATTATGGATTATTTAGCTGCATTGATTGCCATGAGCATAACCAGGGAGAAACAGATGATCAGCATAATGAAGTTGGCGGATATTCTTATAACAGTTTGGCTTGTTATGAATGTCACCCCACAGGATCAGGGGAAGGAGGATTTAATCATAATGCATCAGACTTCCCTTTAACCGGGGCACATATAACTACCGAATGCATTGGTTGCCACGCCAGTGGATTTGCCGGAACTCCCACAATCTGTTTCGCATGCCATGAAAATGATTTCAATCAGACCGCTAATCCAAATCATAATACCGTTGGTATTGCAACCGATTGTGAGACCTGTCATACGACAGACCCGGAATGGAAACCGGCTTTATTCCCGAACCATAACGAAACTTACCCGCTGTTAGGTGCCCATGCAACCATTGCCACCAATTGTTTTACCTGCCATGAGGGTAATTATGTCAATACACCGAATCTTTGCTATGGCTGCCATGCGGAGAATTACAACCAGACCACCGACCCGAATCACATAGCTGCACAGTTTTCTACGAGTTGTGAAACCTGTCATAATGAAAATGCATGGACGCCTGCTACTTTCGATCATGACGGGCAATTTTTCCCGGTTTATTCCGGCAAACACGAAGGGGAATGGGATGTTTGTTCCGATTGCCATACAAATCCAGGCAATTATGCGGTTTATACCTGTACCAGTAACTGCCATCCGCAAGGGGAGACAAATGACCAGCATAATGACGTTAGCGGATATACCTATAATGATGCAGCATGCTTTGAATGTCACCCTGACGGGTCTGCCGAAGGAGCCTTTAACCATGACAACTCAAACTTCCCCCTGACCGGTGCACATATATCGGCCGAATGTATTGAATGTCATGCTAATGGTTATCAGGGGACTCCCACCATTTGCTTTGTTTGCCATGAAAATGATTTTAATGAGTCGGTGAACCCAAACCATAATGCCATTGGTATTCCCAACGACTGTGAAACCTGTCATACAACTATCCCCGACTGGCAACCGGCTACATTCCCGATCCATAACGAATATTATCCTTTGCTTGGTGCACATGCAACCATAGCCAGTAATTGTTTTACCTGCCATGAGGGCGATTATAACGAAACGCCAAATACCTGCGTAGGATGCCATCTTGATAACTACAACCAAACAACGAACCCGGACCATGATGCTATCGGTATAGGAACCGATTGCGAGACCTGTCATACTACAAATCCGGGCTGGCAACCGGCTACATTCCCTATACATGACCAGTATTGGCCATTGACAGGAGCTCATCAAAGCGTTGATTGCGATGCCTGCCATAACGGTAATTATAACAGTACGCCAAATACTTGCGTTGGTTGCCATTTGGATGATTACAACGGCACTACAGATCCGAATCATGCTGCAGCCGGGTTTCCCACCGATTGTGAATTGTGCCATACTACAGTTGCCTGGGTGCCTTCAACCTTCGATCATGACGGACTATATTTTCCGATTTATTCAGGATCGCATGAAGGAGAATGGAATACTTGTTCCGAATGCCATCCAAATCCTTCTGATTATTCCGTATTTACATGCCTCACTTGTCATTCCCAAGGTGAAACGAACGAAGAGCATGAAGGGGTCAGCGGATATCAGTATAACAGTGATGCTTGCTATGCGTGTCACCCGAATGGTGAAAGTGAAGGAAAGATGTTCAGGCTAACCAAACCAAAAATATAACAATGAGATTTATTCTTCCAGTTTTTCTTTTTGTTTTTATAGGATTAAACCTGAAGAGCCAAACTATTATTGAGCCTGAAGAGGGTACGGTTTCTTACGTGACCTCACAGAGTATCTACGTTAAATTTAAATCGACGGAAAATATTGCCG
This sequence comes from Bacteroidales bacterium, assembly GCA_023229505.1. Lineage (NCBI taxonomy): Bacteria > Pseudomonadati > Bacteroidota > Bacteroidia > Bacteroidales > Bacteroidales bacterium. The sequence goes on from JALNZD010000032.1 coordinate 32,164, forward strand.
TGGGTGACACCCTCTTTATCAAACAGGGAGATAAACTGGTTCCTGCTTTGGTGGTGAGCAATCTTTCATCAATTTCCTGCATATGCATTCCAATTTCTTCAAATCCACTTGCGGTTTCTGATAAAATCTTTACAAAACAAAAAATAAAACCTGCAACTGACCAGCCAAAGGAGGAAATTCCTGTTGCGCCGGTAGTGGTACAACCTCCGGAAGAAAAAAAGGACACTACAGTTGCTGATACGACGGCTAAAAAGAAGTTAAAACAGGATATCAGCGGCCGTGTCTCGCTCTCCTCCTATTCAAATTTTTCAAATACACCCGGGGGCAACTCTCAACGGATGAGATATACCTTCTCCATTAATGCGAAAAACATTGGCAATTCAAAATTATCGGGGGAAAGTTATATTTCTTTTGTCCATAAAGACGGCGAATGGAATGAAATTCAGCAGAATATATTTAATGGCTTAAAGATTTACAGCCTGGCGGTTAATTATGAATTCAACGACAACTACAGAATTTTGCTTGGCCGGAAGATCAACCCAAAGATTTCCAATATGGGCGCTATAGATGGATTGCAGTTTGAAATGAAGTTTAATTCATTCTCAGCCGGAATACTTGCCGGTTCAAGGCCTGACTATAATGATTACAGCTTTAACTTCAGTCTTCTCCAATATGGCGCCTACATCAGCCATGATTATGCGGGGAAAAAGGGAAATATGCAAAGTTCCCTGGCATTTGTCGAACAAACGAACCATTCGATGACTGACCGCAGGTTTGTTTATTTTCAACATTCCAATTCGCTTATCAGGAATTTGAATTTTTTCGGGACCGTTGAATGTGATTTATACAGGTATGATACGGTAAAGAATAAACCGCAAGGTACTTTCAACCTTACAAATCTATATTTATCATTGAGGTACAGGGTGATAAGGCAGTTATCATTATCCGTTTCTTACAGCGCCCGTCAAAACGTCGTTTATTACGAAACCTATAAGAATATCCTGGACCAGATTCTTGATCCTGAAACCATGCAGGGATTTATGTTCCAGGTAAGCTATAACCCGGTAAAATATCTGTCGGTTGGTGTGAAAACGGGCTACCGTTATAGAAAATCAGATCCTAAACCATCGAAAAATATATATGGTTATGTTACTTATAGCCGTATCCCCGTGCTGAATATGTCAGCCACACTTTCAGCTACAATATTGGAAACAAGCTATATTTCAGGCAAGATTTACAGCCTTGTGGTGTCACGGGACCTGGTCCGGGGAAAATTATACGGAGGCCTGGGCTACAGGTACGTTGATTACAAATATTTCAGCACGGAATCGTCCATACCCCAGAATATGGCAGAATGTAACCTGAACTGGATCATTTATAAAAAGCTTTCATTATCCCTTAATTATGAAGGGACGTTTGAAAAGATAAACAAATATAACCGCCTCTATATCAATGTTACCCAAAGATTTTGATTGAGGATCAGGAAATGAATAATTCCTGGATTCAGTTTAAAAAATACTTCGCGAGGCTCGGGATGACGAGGGATCTGGTTGGGTTCTGGATTTATGTTTTGTAGCGGGGGAATCTCACTGCTTCACCACCTTCCCCACTTCCACCATCCTGTCATTGGTCAGCCGTATAAAGTAAACGCCGCGGGGCAGATTGTTTATGTCAATATGTGTCTTTGGTTCCGTTATTTGGCGTGTGAGGAGTTGCTGACCGTTGATATTGAAAATGGTTAGGAATGTGTTTTTTTGTGGTATAGTGGTGGTTTCTATGGTGATTTGGGTTGAAGAAGGGTTTGGAAAGATGTAATATTGATTTTCAGATGTACTGCTCTCGTCTAGCCCAACTCCGCAAGCCGCTTCAACTTCCTGCTGGTTATTACATCCCACAGCATTTTCTTGGATATCGATGGTTCCGTTCGGGCTGATTAAATATTCACAAATGCTCAGGATCGAACAGGCGGATAGGACATTATTATCTAAAATGGTCAGACTATCAATTGTTTGTTCCGCAATATTGTCAAGCCCGCTTAAGGTTGTAAGGGCATTGTTCTTATAAATGTAAAGGTCGCCCCCGATGGAATGCAGGTCAATTAAGGCATCGAGGCTTGTAAGATTCGGGTTGCGGCAAATATAAAGGCTGCCGCCGATGGATTTCAGACTGCCCAATCCGGAAAGATTTGCCAGGGAATTTCCGCCGAACTGGGGTCCACCTATAGAAACAGAACCCCCCACGGAGGTCAGATTATCTAATCCTGTGAGGTCAGTTATTCCATCATTCCCTAAAATAACCAGGTATCCTGTGATCGAGGTAATATTTTCCAGTCCGCTGAAGCTGCTGAGAGAATCATTATTCCAGATGGTCAGGCCGCCATCAAGTAAATTCAGGTGCCCGATCGAGGAAATATCTGACAAAACCTCATTTAATGTAATATCAATATCTCCACCAACTGAATCAAGATTTTCCAGACCGTCTAAACTTGCCAGGTCACGATTCCACCAGATATCCAGGTTTTTTCCTATTACACTGAGGTTTTCCAATCCTGTGATACTTTGCAGCGAATCACAACGCCAGATACTAAGCGCATCACCGATGTAAGTCAGGCTGCTCAACGCATCAAGGTTGGTTAAGGAATCATTGTAATAAAAATCCAGGGTTCCGCCGATAAAAGCCAGGTTTTCAAGTCCTGTAAGCGTTTTTAATCTCCCATTTTGTTTTGAAAGCAGGTCACCTCCGACAGATGTGAGCGCATCCAGCCCGGACATATTAACGATTTGAGTAAGATCGAGAATCATGTCTCCGCCGACTGATGTCAGTACGTCCAGGCCATTAAGATTAACAATTTGCAGTCCGTTAATCTGAACACTTCCTTCAATTTCCGTACAACCCGGATAATTGATCTGGAAATTGTCAATTTCACTTTGCGTACCGAAGATAATTCCTTCAGGAAGGCAGGATTGGGAGGAGGCTGTTGAGTAAAGAAAGAAAAGGATTACGATGAGGTGCATTGATTTTTTCATAGCTTTTAATTTGGCTCTGATTTAGTATGCCTTAAAGATAGATATTTATTGGAGAAAAAGCAAGAGGGAAACGGGGAAAAGGTGATAAGGTGAAACGGTTCTTTGTGTCTCTGCGTCTCTGCGGATTAAATTAAAAAGCAACTTTACTAAAGGGTTGGGTTTAACTAGAAAGGCTTACAAATTTGTATTAAAATCTTTTTGTTTTATGTATGAGGCAGTAAATATAGTATCTTTGCATCCCGATTTGAATTAAAAGTATTCTTATTGGTCATATTGCGGGGTGGAGCAGTGGTAGCTCGTCGGGCTCATAACCCGAAGGCCAGAGGTTCGAATCCTCTCCCCGCTACAAAGCCAGGACCCAACCAGTTAAAAAGGTTGGGTTTTTATTTTCAGGAGGGCTAACGCTTTGGGGCCGGCAGTTCCCTCGTCGCTGCGCTCCTCGGGATGACGACGATTTGTGTATCTCTATCAGTCAGCGACATTTCCAAAGATTAACCGCACACTTTAATATAACCCAATGTATGTAATTCATTTCATTATGATTTTAATTATATTTATGGGTTATTACTGGTTCAGGCGTTTATACCTTCCCTCAGGGTATAATTAAAACCATAATAAACATATCATGAAAAAAGTCTGTGCATTGCTGATCGGGTTGTTCTTGTTGCATTCAGGCATTTCCCAGGATTGTCCTCCCGGAGCTCCTTTTGTAACTCAAACACAAATCGATAATTTCCATATTGATTATCCCAACTGTATATATCTCGAGGGTGGTTTATGGATAGGTTTTGGTGAAATGACATTAATTACGAATCTGGATGGATTATCTAATATTACTTCAATCGACCGTGATTTAATAATCCTCTATAATCCTAATCTAAAAGACCTGGATGGACTGAATAATTTGAAATCCATCGGGGGAGATCTTGAGCTTTGTTATAATTTCTCGCTTAATAGTTTGGAAGCTTTGAGCTCTCTAACCTCAATCGGGGGAAAAATTTATATTTGCGACAGTCCCTTCCTTACCAGTTTATCCGGATTGGAAAATATCGACGCCGGTACCATCACCGATATAGAATTCTTCCGTAATAATTCGCTATCCTATTGCCATGTAAAAAGCATTTGCGATTATTTAAAAATTTCTAATGGTCAAAATCTTTTTTATTATAACTCGACAGGATGTAACAGCCGTGAAGAGGTGGATTCCGCCTGTAACCTGATTTCGGTGGAAGACCTGGATTTAAATCCTGCATTTACAATTTATCCTAATCCTGCATCGACAACCATCATCATTGGAATACCCCATAGCACAGCCATAAACACTTTCCTGGCCATCTATAACCTCAATTCGCAGCAAATCTTAATGCGTCAAATAACGGGACCAGAGACAACCATTGACATTCGCGGTCTGGCACAGGGGGTTTATTTTGTGCGGCTGAATAATGACAGGACAGTGCAGGTGGTTAAATTAGTCAAAAATTAATTTATTGAGATGAAAAAATCGACATTTTTAGTGAATATAATATCCTTAGTAACAGGATATATATTATTAATCCTTCTCGTTTATTCATGCGTTGATATTGAACCGGAGCCCGAACCGCCGAAGCAGCTCAGATTTTCTACCCAGGCCGAAATTGACAATATTGAATTCAATTTCCCTGACTGCAAGATACTAAACTGGGATGTATGGATACAGGGAGATGATATAGCTAATTTACATGGATTTAGTCAGGTAACCCAGATTACGGGAGGTCTTCATATTTCTACAGGCGATTATCTTGTGAATCTGGAAGGGCTTGAAGGTCTCACATCCATTGGAGGAGGTCTTTATATAGGTACCAATACTATTCATCCTGTCTTTAACAGTTTGAAAGGCCTGGATAACCTGACTTCGATCGGTACAGAGCTTGAGATCGGCGGGAATACTAAGTTAAAGGATCTCAAAGAGCTGGGAAATTTGACCAGTGTCGGCAAAGCAATTGTCATTAGCGGTAACGAGGCCCTGAAGGACCTTTCGGGACTGGAAAGTATCACTTTCATAAAGGCAGGATTTATAGGTATTCAGGGTAACGATTCTTTAACCAGCTTAACAGGACTGCAGATTAATAATGCCGATTCTATAAGGCTTGTCCAAATTATTGGCAACCCTCTTCTGTCTACCTGTGATGTACAATGTATTTGTAGTTATTTAGCCAGTCCAACCGGACCAGTTAATATTTACGACAATGCCCCCGGTTGCGCAAGCCGCGAAGAAATTGAAACTGCCTGCGGATCCGGAATGCATTAAAACAACAAATAAAGGTATTAATTATGAAAAAAATACTAATAGCCTTAGGAATTGGAATAGCAGCATTGATAATTTTCGCAGCAGGATATTTTCTGGTCATGAGACATGAAATGAAACAAATGGCCACAGTGGAAACCGGCAAAATTACCGATCAGGTCTATGCAATAAAAGACTCGTACGTCAATGTATATGCAGTCGGGTCGGATAGCGGCTATATCATGATCGACGCGGGAAATAACAGCGAAACGATCGAAGCAGGATTAGTGGGCTTAAATATCGATCCGGCTAAGGTCAAAGCAATATTCCTGACTCATACAGACGGAGACCATGTCGCTTCGATCCCGCTGTTCCCAAATGCTGCAGTGTTTTTGTCCAGGCAGGAGGAACAGATGATAAACGGAGCAACAGGAAGATTCCTGTTTTTCGGGAATAAAATCAGCGCTAAAAAATCCACGTTGGTAGATGATGGGCAGGTAATCAATCTCCCGGGCATAAGCATCAAAGGGATCCTGTCACCGGGCCATACCCCCGGTTCCATGTGTTACCTGGTCGATGAAAAGTACCTGTTTACCGGGGATGTGCTTAGTCTGAAAGCTGGGAAAGTGGCCGCATTCAGCAAATTCATCAACATGGATACCAAAACCGATCGGGAATCCATTGATAAGCTGAGCCGATTGAAAAATGTCAGTTACATTCTTACGGCCCATTTCGGGGTATCAAACGATTTTGGGGCGGCGTTTAAGGATTGGCATTTTTCAAACGCTGACGGGTCTCCGACACCGTCAGGTTTGATCGATCACTGACCTGTCAGTGTCCGACAAAGGAGGACCTGACAGCGTCTGTAAAATTAGTTCTCCCGTAAAACGTACTCATCGTACTCCAGTTCAAACCGCAGCTTGTGCCTGGATTCTTCCATTGCCAGGGATTCGAAAATCTCTTTCAGCTGATCGTTCGGGGCGCGTTCTGCCAGGGTAGAATATAACTTGAAAGCGGCTTTTTCACGCTTCATGGCCAGGATGAGCGTTTCTTCATAAGTCAGTTTGCCTGATGCCTTCACATCGACTATATAATCGCTGATCTTCAGATCCGTCACATGCTGCCTGGGCATGCTGAACACGCCTTCTTCCCTGATCCGTGTCAGGCGCTGCTTGTGCTTGATCTCTTCGCCGGCAAATTCAATAAAAACCTTCTTCATCTCTTCGTTACGGGCTTCCTTTGCCAGGCCCGTGTAAAACTCAACGGCTTTTTGCTCCTGTTCGATGGCAAAAACCAATATCTCATCGACATGTTTAAACTCTTTCATACAGATCAATTTTTACGTTTTCAAATGCCTTTGCAAATTCATCTTCAAACCGCATGACAATATGATCACATCCGTGACCGTAAAGCCTGTTCGGGTTATCATTCTGCGTATGGATAAATTGATGCGTTATATTTTCACTGCCGGACGGCAATAATGACATCACTTCCTCCAGCACCTCATGCAACCCTGCCCTCTGCCCTACGCCTAATGCTGTCAATAAATCAGCAAGCTGTACCAGTCCCGTCTTCTCCACCGCCGGTGTAAATAAGGCCTCAAATTCCTGGATCACCTTCTGGGTATTGGTGAAGCTTCCCCCGGTTTCAACCGAGGCGGAGGCTGGCAATATGAGATGAGCGTGTCTCGCCGTTTCGGTCATGAAGTAATCCTGGACAACCACGAAGTCGGCAATGGTAAGCCATCCCGCCGTCTGGACCTTATGACCGGTGCACCCGAGCGGATCTTCGCCGAAAATGAAGATATTCTTCAGCTTGCCGTCTTCCAGGCCTGAGTAGATATCAGGATCCGTTTGCTCAGGGAGTGCCGGGATATTCCAGGTCTTTTTGAGTTTATCTATTAGCGTCGCGTCAGTCATCGGGACTCCACCCACTCCGTATGCCATGCAAACGCCCATATCGAACAATCCCTGGGAATTATTCTTCTCCTTCAGGGAAATCAAACCGCTGCCCGTTTTACCGAGCTTCCCGGTGATCATCGCCAGATTGAAAAGCTCGGTGCAGGCATTGGAGGAGAGTTCCTTCTCCGAGAAGACAATGATCGCATAAGGTTCGTTGTTGTAACGCTTGGCGAATTCGATCACATCATCCATGATCTGTGTTCCGGCTTTCTGAACTAAATCGACGAAATTCTCTTTCAGCAATTCAGCCTTATATTCTTCAAAACCGGCACAGTTGTCGCGGATAAAAAGCCCGTTGTGGAAATTATTGGCAACCAGGTAATAATTGACAGCCTTGATGAAGTGATAAATCGATTTGATAACCATCACCTCTTCAACCTTCCGGCTCATGGAACTTTCAGCATGGGTGGTCACCACCTCTATCGGAACCCCCTTCATCATTCCCGCATTGTGTATCATAAATCCCACAACGGCATTATCTTCATTGATCTCCGAGCCGATAAGATAAATCTTGCCGGCATCCTTGATCTGGCTGAACGGCGTATTGGCCGTGGAATTATTCCGGTAGCCCATTCCGCGGTTCAGGTAATGGAAGCTGGTCACATTATTGGTCTTTGCACCTGCCCTGGCCAGCTTCTGAATCAGGTACATCTCTTCATTCGACAGCCTGGCCCCCGCAAAAAACACATTTTCGTCAGCCTTCACAGCTTTAATCCGCTGTACGATGGTTTCAAAAGCCTTCTTGAATGAAACTTCCTCGAAACGCCCGTTGATCTTCATCAATGGCTTGGTAATCCTTGACTTGTCGTTCAGGTAGTGATACCCGAACTTTGCATACCGGCAAAGGTTACCGTCGGTATTAACCTGTCCTACTATACCTGATACCTGCATTACAAACTGACTTTTGTGGTCAAGTGAAATGGAGCATCCTACTGAACAATAGTTACAGATTGTTTCTGCTGCAGTCAGCTTCACAGGTCCCGGCTTGAAGGGGACATTCTCCGTAATCGCTCCGGTCGGGCAGGTGGTGATGCAAAGCCCGCAGGATTCGCAGGGTGTATCCTGCAAAGCCAGGCCCATGCTGGGTGCCACGTAGGTATCGAAACCGCGGTTTACCAGCCCGAGTGCGTCTGCACCGACGACTTCCCGGCAGATCCTGATGCAGCGGCTGCAGAGGATGCATTTGTTATTGTCGAATTCGATGTAAGGATGCCGGAAATCCACGTGATGTTCATTGAATGCCCCTGCCTGGTTTTTCTGGTCTGCTTCGTAATTGCCGGAGTAACGTTTCAGGTCGCAGGTAAACAGGGCGGTACAGCCACATTCCAGGCAGCGCTGGGTTTCATGGAATGCAACATCTTCCGAATCATAACCCAGTTCCACCTCCTTGAAATTATTCCGCTTCGACGGATCAAGTGTAGGCATTTCCTCGCGCTTCTGCTCTCTATAAAATCCTTTATAATCTGTGTCAATCTGTGCTTTAAAAACATCTTTGCTACTGAAAAACTCTTTTTTCATTGCCTCCACAGGCAGCCCTTTCAGATAAAGGTCGCAGCTATAAGAAGCTTTTCGTGCCTGTGCAATAGCCGCGATCAACGTGGCCGGTCCGGTCACCCCGTCACCTGCGGCAAATATCGAAGGAATTCCCGTCTGCAATGTTTTCGGATCGGTCTCCAGGTCACCCCAGCGGTTAACCTTCACTTCGCCTTTTCCGGCGTGAGCTTTGATATCATCCAGGAATTCAGCCACAGTCTTTTGGCCGATGGCAGCCAGGATGTAATCGACCTCAATGTCGAACTCCGAGCCTTCTACCGGCACAGGACGACGACGGCCAGAGGCATCTGGCTCCCCTAATTCCATTTTAAGACAGGTAATACTTTTCACTTTTCCCTCTTCGTTTTTCACTATCCTGCTGGGATTGGTCAGCAGCATGTATTCCACCCCTTCGAGCCTGGATTCATGGATTTCGATGGGATTAGCCGGCATTTCCTTTTCGGTCCGCCGGTATATCACGTAAACTTTATCAGCGCCGCAGCGTTTGGAGGTCCGGCAGCAGTCCATGGCGGTATTTCCACCACCGATGACAGCCACCTTCTTCCCTTTAAAGTTGAAGGGTTTCCCGGTCATTTCCATGTTTTTCAGGAAATCGATACCGGAAAAAACGTTTTCCGCATCTTCACCTTCACAACCGATCATGGTCCCTTTCTGGGAACCGATGGTCAGGATCATGGCGGCGTACTTTTTTTTCAGGTCTTTGTAAGAAACGTCACTTCCGAATTTTTTGTTGAAATGGATCTTTACGCCCATTTCGGTGATGTTGTCGACTTCTTTCTGTAAAAGGTCATTAGGTAACCGGTACTCAGGGATGCCATACCGGAGCCATCCGCCGGCTTTGGGGCTGGCTTCGTAGATGTCGACCTGGTGACCTTCCTTTTGCAGGAAGAACCCGCAGGAGAGCCCCGCAGGCCCTGCTCCGATCACGGCGACTTTTTTGCCCGTCGCGGGTTTCAGTTCGGGTTTCCATTTGCCGGGAGAATCGATGTCGATGTCGGAAGCAAAGCGTTTCAGGTAGTCGATACCCACGGCAGCGCCTTCGTCGAGCAGGTTCCGGCGGCAGGCTACTTCGCAGGGCCTCACACAAACGCGGCCGCAGATGGCCGGGAGCGGGTTGGTTTCCTTGATGAGGCCCACGGCATCGTGATACTTACCTTTTTCGATCAGTGAGATGTAACCCTGCACATCCACCCCTGCCGGGCAGGTTTGCTTGCAGGGGCCGATGCAATCCGCATAATGGTTGCTTACCAGCAGGTCGAGCGCTGTTTTGCGGGCCCGGTGGATCTTCTCGTTGTCGGTTTCGATCCGCATCCCTTCGGAGATCTTCGTGGAGCACGAAGGCTGCAGTCCGCGGAGGCCTTCGACTTCCACCACGCAGACGTAGCATGAGGTAAAAGGTTCGAGGCGTGGGTCGTTGCAAAGGGTGGGTATCTCTATATTGTTGCGCTTGGCCAGTTCCAGGATGGTCTCACCCCGGTAACCGTCGACGATATTACCGTTCAGGATTATATTAACTTTCTCGCTCATTGTAGTTTCTTTAGTTTATCCAGGTCAGGAAAGTTTAATCGCTTCGAATTTACATTTGGTATAACACATGCCGCACTTGATACAATCGGCCTCGCGGATGAAGTGGATCTGTTTCCGTTCGCCGTCAATACAATTAACGGGGCAGTTCTTGGCACAGACAGTGCAGCCTGTGCATTTGTCGGCGATGACTTCATAAGTCAGCAATGCCTTGCAGACTTTAGCCGGGCATTTTTTATCGCGGATATGAGCCTCATATTCATCGCGGAAATAGCGGATCGTTGTCAGGACCGGGTTTGGCGCCGTCTGGCCGAGGCCGCACAGGGAATTATCCTTGATCTCATAAGCAAGATCCTCTAATCTTTCTATATCACCATCCTGCCCTTTGCCCTCCGCTATATGCTCTAAGATCTCAAGCATGCGCTTGGTACCCATCCGGCAGAAGGTGCATTTGCCGCAGGATTCCTTCTGGGTGAAATCGAGGAAGAATTTAGCCACATCGACCATGCAGGTATCCTCGTCCATGACCACCATCCCGCCGGAGCCCATGATGGCGCCCGTTGCATTGACCGAGTCGTAATCGACGATAGTTTCGGCCATATATTCCGGGATACAACCGCCGGAAGGACCGCCCATCTGCACCGCTTTGAATTTGCGGTCGTTCTGAATGCCTCCGCCCAGCTTGAAGATAATATCATGGATGGTGATGCCCATGGGCACTTCCACCAGCCCGGAGCGCTTGATCTTGCCGGCGAGGGCGAAGACCTTGGTGCCCTTGCTTTTCTCGGTGCCGTATTTTGCATATTCCCCGGCCCCGTTGAGGATGATCCAGGGGATATTGGCGAAAGTCTCTACGTTGTTGATGTTGGTTGGCCTGCGCCATAGGCCGGATGCTGCCGGGAACGGCGGTCGTTTGCGTGGCATGCCGCGTTCACCTTCCACCGAGGCGATGAGAGCTGTTTCTTCGCCACAGACAAATGCCCCGGCACCCTCTTTAATGTAGACATCGAAGCTGAAGCCGTCGATGCCCAGGATATTCTTACCCAGGTAACCTTTTGTCCTTGCCTGGTCCAGTGCAATATTAAGCCGTTTGATGGCCAGCGGGTATTCGGCGCGGCAGTATATAATGCCGCCGGTGCCTTCGATCGCGTAAGCCGCGATGATCATGCCTTCGATGACCGAATGCGGGTCGCCTTCGAGGACGGACCGGTCCATAAATGCACCAGGATCACCCTCATCAGCGTTGCAGATGATATATTTTTCGCTGGATTTACTGTCGTTGGCGAATTTCCATTTGAGTCCCGTAGGGAATCCTCCGCCGCCGCGACCGCGGATGCCGGAGCTAAGGATGGTCTGGATCACGTCGTAGCGCGAGATGCGCTGCCCGGCGATTTTCTTGATGGCCCGGTAGCCCTGGCGCGCTTCGTAGTCGTCAATATTTTCGGGGTCGATGTAGCCGCAATTGCGCAGCACGATCTTTACCTGCGATTCAGTGAAGGATTTATCGGTAGTCTCGAACAGGTCCGACTGGATGATATAATCCCGCACCGGGCTGCCCTGGTTGATGTGTTTATCAATAATTTCTATTGCCCGTTCCTCGTTGATCTCGCCATACAAGTAAGAGCCTGTTTCGTCGATGATCTCCACCAGCGGCTCGCGGTAGCACATCCCGACGCAGGAGGTTTTCTTAAGCTCGAAATCCAGGTTTTCACTCTGCTGCATGGCGCGGATCTTTTCGTACACCTTCCCTGCCCCGGCGGCAACCCCACAGCTTCCCAGTCCAACTATTACTTTTGTCGTTTGCATGTACCTTGTTATTGGTTAGTGGTTAGTGGTTAGTGGTTAGTGGTTAGTGGTTATTAGTCACCCAGTCACCCAGTTACCCTGTCACTTAGTCATTAGTCATTGGTCATTAGTATCTTGGAATTTGGAATTTAGTGCTTTGAATTTGTTTGGAATTTGGTGCTTGGTGCTTGGAATTTTCTAATTAGCGTTCTTCACTTCTTCCATCCTGATATTCTTAACTATGCGAACTGCTTCCGTTCCTGTCAGTTTGCCGAACGTATTTTCCCCAACCATCATGACCGGTGCGAGGGAGCAGCAGCCCAGGCAGGCGACGGATTCGAGGGTAAAGAGGCCGTCCTCGGTCGTTTCGCCGTCTTTGATCCTGAGTGATTCCTCGAGGGAATCGCTGATGGTATTGGCGTTTTGCACGTGGCAGGCAGTGCCATGGCATATTTTGATGATGATCTTCCCGACCGGCTTTAATCTGAACTGGGCGTAGAAGGTTGCCACGCCGTACATATCGGAAAGTTCCAGTCCCGTTTCCCGCGAGATCTTCTCAAAAGCCACATAGGGCAGGTAGCCAAACATGTTTTGAGTACCCTGGAGGAGCGGGATAAGGTTTCCCTTTTTTCCTTTATATTTTTCGATCAACGGATCAAGGCAGCTGAGATCGATGTCCTCCTGTTTATCCCTGCTGATCTCCTGTGTGATTCTCTCAATGCGCATATTGTAGCGGATTTAGGACAGCAAAAGTAGAAAAAGTTTACCGGAGGGAATGCAGCAAGAAGGTAATTTATAGATTGTCTAAATAGCTGTATATGGCTGGTTTATTGGAAATTAGAAATTAGAAAATTGGAAGGGTTGTGGAAAGGGGGATTTTTTGTGAAATGATTAACAATAATTCATAATTGATACTCAAGATTTGAAAAAAGGAATTAAATGTGAATCAAAAAATCTCAACTAGTAATCCTACTTGAAGTAAGCCCTTTTAAACAGTTATTGATTTCTAAATGTTGATATTCTAATTCCTTTCTTTTCTATTTCGTATTTCGATATGTAATTCTTATTAGAAAGTATTTGAACAAATTGCTTATTCGCATCATTTATTTCAATTTTAGGTCTTTTCCCTCTCTTAGCAATATCCGAAAATGGACTTTATTTTTTTTTCTTTTCATTATACCATATTTGCTTTTGGTTCATTATATTCTATATTTCTGGAATTTCTTCTCTTGGTAATCTTTTTCGTATTATATCTACCAGTTGAGTAATTGATTTGTTATTTCTATGCCATAAAAACAATAACAATATTCCTGCTAGAAAACCTAAAATTGACAATATAACAAATATTATAAAGGTTAAATTTGATTTTACATTAGTTGTTAATATTGCAACTATTAGCGTCAATGCAGAACCAATAAGAAAAATAGCAAAATTTAAAAAAATTGATCCAGGGGATCCTTTTTTTAATGTTTCTAATTCTCCTTCAGAGATCTCATAGATATTTAAATGGTCTATTCTAGCTCTCCTGATTTCTGGAGAAAACTCAGAATTTAAAATTGTTTTAGCCATAATTTATCCCTTTATAATATTAACTGATGCATTTACTGTTCCAGCATAGCCACCTAAATCTATTACTACGTGCCAATGTCCACCATGTGGTGGTCTTATATGCACAGGTGATTTAGTTACGCCTCCACCATAAAAAGTATACTTTTGCCCTGAACGATATTTTTGAAAGTTTGAACTGTCTAGCAATCTGACATTTGCCTGTTTATCCAAAGTTACTTCAACAACATCATTGCTGGTCAAGCTAAATTCATAATGTAAATAATTCATGCTTATAATATTTAATTTCAGTAAGTTATTTCTGTTAGTTTTTCACATCAATACCATGTATACAGGAATTCCGGGATAAATATAGATTACACGGCGGCCGGACCAGATGGAATTCCTGCAAAACAATTTCACCCTTTGAGACAATCACATAACCAATCTGACATATACTTGATAATTCAGGAGTTGCGGTCTCAACATCGAAGGCTATGAAATCCGGTTTATTCATTTTTATAATTAAACCTTGTTTCTATAGTGTCTGTAAGCAGAACCAAAAATTGTCGATTGTCAACTGTCAACTGTCGGTTGTCAATTTTCTTACTGTCTTACAGTCTTATCATCTTAAATGGACCTGGGGGGAAGTCTTTTGGCCTGAACCTCAAATATAAGCAAATTAAATGATTATAAAAACAAAGGGGAGAAAATAATTCCAGTGTTCATGGTTCCAGAGTTCCATTGATGACGCCTAACAACTATTTTCCTACCCCACCCTCACCTGCCCATTCAACAAAAAATTGGCAATAGTTCATTTTCAATGATTGAGTAAACATCAAACCTACTTTTCCAATATAAATTCAATATTTCTAATGATTTTTAAAAGATTATCGAGATTCACGTTTTGGAACAGGTGGAGGTGGAGGTTCCCGACGTTCAGGAGTCTTGAGAGGTGGTATTGGCGCTTCCCGACGTTCAGGAATTCTAACTGGTGGTATTGGCGGTTCCCGACGTTCAGGAGTTTTTATAGGAGGTGGCGTCTTGGGTTCGGGTATCCTTACTGGAGGTTTTGGAGGTTGTTCCATTATCGGATTTGTACTGTAGTTTTCCATAACATTGATCTATTAAATATTTAATAATAAGAATAATACTTGCAATCCGATTCCAATTGCGAGACTAAAGTAAATAAGCGTTCTACCGAGTGATAATTCCTTGTGGCTGATATTCCATAAATTTAACAATTGTTTATCTTCACTAACAGTATCCGGTTTCATTTTGTCTATAAATTTCATCAGTTGTAAATCATGATGACTTGTTCTAGATTTTCTAAATAATATTAAAATAAAGGATATAAAAATAAAAGACAAACTCAATATTAGAATCACTTTATAATTGGCGGCTTGAATTTTAAGAAATTTTTCATTGATCGTAATAAAGAAGCCTAAAGTACCTATCGAAATATAACTTAGTGATGTTTCAATCTCAAGGTCTTTGTCAATAAATTCTTTTTCAAGAATTTTTCTATAATCTTTAATTTCAGTTTCATTCATAATATTATGGTTTGAATAAGGTTATTTTCTTACCACTATCGTACCCAGGCTTTGTGAATGTGGGTCTTAAATTTTTCATATATTTTTTATCTTCATTTTTCCTATTAATAACTCAAGTTTCGCAGTAAAAACACGTGCTTTATTTAATATGTTAATAACAAGATGATAACTTAGGGTTAAAAATGTGGGTCATGTTATGTAAGTAATTAAATTTAAGTTGCTTACAAAAAATAA